>DNFL01000147.1:7271-7738 GCA_003486945.1 Hyphomonas sp.
ACGCTCAACGCCGTGTTCCTGCCGCACATCCTGCGCTTCCATCACGGCGCGGCCGACGCAAAATACGTTCGCCTGCGCGATGTCATGGGGCTGAAGCCGGGCGCTGATCTGGCCGATGCAATTCAGGATCTCAACAACGCCATCGGCATTCCGAAGAACCTGCGCGAGATGGGCCTCGCCGTCTTGGATGGGCCGGGCATTGTCGAATACGCGCTTAAAGACCTCGCCCATTTCGGCAATCCGAAACCGATGAGCGCAGACGACTACGCCCGCGTCTACGAGACCGCGCTCGGCTGAGGGCAGGGACATGGCACGGCGCTTCGCTCCGATCCTCAAGATGGCGGCCAGTCATCACGGCGGAGAGAAAGCCGTGCTGGAAAAGTCGCGCAACACGCATGCGGTGAAGAACTTGGCGAAGGTTCCGGCGGACCGGCTCCTGTCGGAGATGACGCGCTGCGTGTTCAATG
>DNFL01000373.1:0-3738 GCA_003486945.1 Hyphomonas sp.
GCCGCCCTCGCGGAAGGGCGTCGGCAGCTTGCCGAGCTTCTCCACGGTCGTGCCAGCGCGCGGGTGCTCGTCCTTGTCGACCACGGTGTCGCCCTTGCGGCCTTTGACCGTGAACGGAATGATCTCTTCCGCGAACACGCCGTTCTTCTGCGCGGCCACGGCCTTGGCATGGCTGCCGGCGGCAAACTCGTCCTGCGCCTCGCGGGTGATCTGGTAATCGCGGCGCAGGTTTTCCGCTGTCTCCAGCATGCCGCCGGGCACCGGGAAATTCTTGCCGCCCGCCGTGACGCGGCCCGTGACGAGGCCATCATTCACCGTCATGTTGCCCTGGCCGAGGCCCCAGCGCCAGTTAGTGGAATAGAAGGGCGCATTGCTCATCGATTCCGCGCCGCCCGCGATCACGCAGTCCATCGCGCCGGTGGCAATCTGCATCGTCGCATTGATGATCGCCTGCAGGCCGGAGCCGCAGCGCCGGTCGATCTGCATACCCGTCACTTCCACCGGCAGCCCGGCATCGAGCGCCACCACGCGCCCCAGCGCCGGCGCATCCATCGAAGGATAGCACTGCGCGAAGATCACATCGTCGACCACATCCTTCGGCAGCCCTGTGCGCGCCATCAGGCCCTCGACCACAGCCGCGCCCAGCGTGTGGGCATGCACATCGCGGAACGAGCCGCCAAAGCCGCCGACCGCTGTGCGGACGGGTTCACAGATCACGACATCGCGCATGGATTTCCTCCCGGATTTGTACCCCTGCTGATAGGCCCGCAGGACGCCTTCGCGCAACCTCCGAGGCGCCCATGCCCTCGCGGCATAAGTGTTAGCAGGCGCCCAGGCCTTCGCGCGCGCGGGCGGGATCGCTACCTTGGCGGCACAGATTCAAGGAGGCCGGCATGCTCGCGCCCGTTTTCGTATCCCATGGCTCCCCGACGCTGTTGTTCGACGAGGTGCCTGCGCGCGATTTCCTGCGCGCCCTAGGCCCGTCTCTTCCGCGCCCGAAGGCGATCCTTGTCGTCTCGGCGCATTGGGAGACGAATATCCCGGCGGTGAACGCAGTGGCCGTCAACAAGACGATCCATGATTTCGGCGGCTTCCCGCAGATCCTGTTCGACCAGCGCTACCCTGCCCCCGGCGACCCGGCGCTGGCCGATCGTATTGCCGGCCTGATTGCGGGCGCGGGCTTCCCGGTAGGCATCGACACCGCGCGCGGGCTTGACCACGGCGCCTGGGTGCCGCTGAAGCTGATGTATCCGGCGAATGACATTCCGGTGCTGCAGCTTTCGGTGCAGACGCATCTCGGCCCGGCGCACCATCTCCGTCTCGGCGAGGCGCTCCGCCCCCTGACGGACGAGGGCGTGCTGATCCTCGCCAGCGGCAGCTTCACCCACGACCTGCGCTCGGTCAGCTGGCGCGGCCCGAACGAAGCCCCGGACTGGGTGACGGAATTTGCGGACTGGATGACGACCACGCTGGCCGAAGGCCGCGTGGACGACCTCGTGAACTACCGCCGCCTGGCGCCGCATGCGGCGAGAAACCATCCGACGGAGGAACATATCCTACCGCTGTTCCTGGCCTTGGGCGCCGGGGGACTCCACGCCCAGATGCTGCACGCATCGCTGACCTTCAGTGTGCTGAGGATGGACGCCTACGCGTTTGCGGCCTAGGCCTTGACATCCCGGCCTTTGCCGGAATTGACAGGTAACGAACCAGTAGAAATAGCCGCAGCTACCCCTGTTGGTCCCGACCCCGCGCGGTCACCTGTTTGCGGGCCTCTTCAACGGCCGAGGCCGAAACGGACGCCGCGTGATCGATCGAGCGTTTGACTTCTTCCTTCATCGCGGCGGCGAAGTTCATGCCGAAGCCGTCATCGATCAGAGACTTGTACTTGCGCAGCAGGTCCGGGTTCGTCGACGTCATTTCCGTTGCAAGCTGCAGCGCTGCCGGCACGAGATCCGCCGCCGGGTAGACGCGGTTCACGAGGCCCCATTTCTCCGCCATGTGCGCGTCGATAAAATTGCCGGTGAAGGAGAGTTCTTTGGCGCGGCTGATGCCGATGAGGCGCGAGAGTTTCTGCGACAGGCCCCAGCCCGGCACGATGCCGACGCGGGCATGCGTGTCGGCAAACTTCGCATGTTCGGAGGCGAGCAGCACATCGCACATCAGCGCGAGTTCAAACCCGCCGGTGATCGCGAAGCCGTTGATGGCGCCGACGATGGGCCAGGGATAGGCCTCCAGCGCGGCGGCAAGATTGATCGCCTTGGAATCCTCGTCCGCGCCGAGGGCGAAGCCGGTCTGGCCAGCTTCCTTCAGGTCGATGCCGGCGGTGAAGGCGCGGCCATTTCCGGTCAGCACCACCGCACGGATTCCGGGGTCGTCCTTCAACTCCGTGAACACCCGCACGATCTCGGTCCGCAGCGCGCGCGAGAGGGCGTTCAGCGCATCAGGACGGTTCAGCGTGACCAGCATCACGGCGCCGTGGCGCTCGGTCAGGACGATGGGCTCGGACATGGGGCACTCCTCCGGAAAGTTTCAGAAGGAGTGATAGGCCCGCCCCGCCCCTGCGCCAAGCCTGACGCCGGGGAGAGCGCTCAGGCCTTCTTCTTCGTCACCATCCGGAACACGGCGATGCCCAGCGCGACCAGCGCGATCACCGCCGCGAGATAGAACAGTCCCATCTTCAGCGGCGTCACCCAGGCCTTGGCGTCGAGCGCATCGGCGGCGCCGGAAAGCGCGAGCGCCTGGATGGTGTTCTCGGTGAGGTCGACGATCAGCACGGCGAAGCCGGGCACCGCCGCCACCTGTCCGAGCTTGCCGAAGAACCGCCAGGCGAGCCCGGCGAACAAGAGGCCGAAGGAAATCGGGAAGGCCGTATCCACCAGCACCGTCACCCAGAAATGCGCGGATTTCTGTTCCGGCGTCATCGCCGCGAAGGCTTCGCGGATCACCGCGGGCTCGTCCAGCATGTCGAGGAACTGCCCGCCCACGGCCGGAGTGAAATACTGGAAGGCAAACACGCACAGAACCATCAGTACAAAGAGGGCCCAGAGAACGGGCGTACGCGTGATGAGGCTCATGACTGGATCTCCGGTTCAACGCCAAGGGAACGAGTGAGCGCTTCGAGCTTTGCCTGCGCCGCGCCAAGCGCCGCCGCATCGGCTGAGCGCGCAACGAGGGCAACGCCGTGATCGTCAATCGCGCCGTACCAGGGATAGGACCCGATGGTGACGCCGGGCGCCTCCTTCGCAATGGCGCCGAGCCCCTCGGCAAGGTCGCCCTCGCGCAGGCCCTTGCCCCGCACGGTCACCTTGTGCACCACCGCGCCGGTTTCCAGCCGAGGCCCGATATCTTCGAGCATTGCGCGCGCAATCGACGGCACTCCGGCGAGCGTGAAAACGTTGCCCGTCTGGAAGCCCGGCGCGCCGGAAACAGGGTTTGCCACAAGGCTCGCCCCATGCGGCACGCGCGCCATCCGGCGGCGCGGCGCGGTGAACTCCGTGCCCATCTTCGCGTATCGCTCGGCCATGTCCTTCAGGGCATCGGGGTGTTCCGAAATGCCGACGCCGAACGCCGCCGCAATCGCATCCGCCGTGATGTCGTCATGGGTCGGCCCGATGCCGCCGGTGGTGAACACATAGGTGTATTTCGCCCTGAGCTCGTTCACCGCCGCGACAATTTCTTCCTGCACATCGGCGACCACACGCGCCTCGCGCACCGGGATGCCGAGCGGCTCGAGGAACT
>DNFL01000373.1:3971-4434 GCA_003486945.1 Hyphomonas sp.
GATGCCGAGCGGCTCGAGGAACTGCGCGACCTGCTGCAGGTTGATATCGCGCGTGCGTCCGGAGAGAAGCTCGTCTCCGATCATCAGCACGGCGGCGGTGGGTGCGCTCATCGCTTTTCCTCAAATGCCTCATACACCATCTGCGCGGACTCCGTGCGCATGTCCTGGTCCAGCGATCCGCCAAACACCTGGATCATGCCGATGAAGGTGAGCTTGTTGACCGGGTCTACCCAGAACCAGGTGCCCGCCGCGCCGCCCCACATGAAAGAGCCTTTCGGATAGACCGCATCTTCCGCGATGATGACGCCGACATTCAGGCCGAAGGCGACATTGTTCACCGCATCCGGCGAAGTGCCGTTATGCCAGATGAACTTGCCGGCGGGCAGGAAGTTCGTCCCCATCATCCGCACAGTGTCCGGCTTCAGGATCTGCACCCCGTCCAGCGTGCCGCCATTGGCCAGCA
>DNFL01000373.1:4629-5067 GCA_003486945.1 Hyphomonas sp.
CCAGCGTGCCGCCATTGGCCAGCATGGTGGCGAAGCGGGCGAAATCGTCCATCGTGCCGACAAGGCCGTGGCCACCCCCTTCGAAGAAGATCATTTCTTCCTTGTAGAGGAACGCCGGCGCGTCCAGCGGGCCGACAAGGCTTCCATCTTCCGGGCTGCGGCCCCAGACATCGGAGAAGCGGTCATACTTTTCTTCCGGCACAAAGAAGGCGGTGTCGGTCATGCCCAGCGGTTCGAACATCCG
The DNA here is from genome assembly GCA_003486945.1 of Hyphomonas sp. Lineage (GTDB taxonomy): Bacteria > Pseudomonadota > Alphaproteobacteria > Caulobacterales > Hyphomonadaceae > Hyphomonas. The sequence continues at coordinate 4,874 of DNFL01000373.1, forward strand.
TGTGCGGAAAAATTCGCCCAGCGACATTCCGGACAGCCGCTCAATCATTGCGCCCTGAATGTCGACGCCGATGGAATAGTCCCAGAACTCGCCCGGCTGGCGCTTCAGCGGGATCGCCGCCACCCGGCGGATCATTTCGCCCGCATCCGGCGACTGGAAAATGTTCGCGGCGCGGAACTGGTCATCGACATAAT
>DNFL01000116.1:0-2188 GCA_003486945.1 Hyphomonas sp.
TGTCGGTGCCGTAGCGAGCCTGCTGGTGTTCGCCGTCGGCCGGGGGTCGACCCTGGCGGCCGGCGCGCTCGGGCAGATTGTCGGACAGCGGCTCGAGGATCTTTCGCGCATCGATGTCGGGCGCGCGGATCGAAGGAATTTGCTGCGCATTCGCCGACAGGTGGAGCAGCGGCTCAGCGAACGGATGCTGACCGAAAAATTCGACGAGTTCCGGAAGGAATTCGAATTGGTCGGCGAGGCCGTTCGTCAGGGCAATATCTGGGAGGAGTTCCGGCGAGCCGGTGTCGACGTCTCCGGCTATAGGATGCTCGCGCCGTACCTCAAATCGCTCAAGCACCTCGAGGCGGCTGACGAGTTCAAGCCTCTGCTGGCGCCGCTTCCGCTTTGGCGATCGGCGGTTTCGCCGCCAGTCCTGGCAACGGCTCTTGCGATGGAGTTTCCGCATTTTTCGGAGATCGCAGGAGATATCGCGCACTTCGTCGCAGGGGGTGCGCAGGCATCGGTGCGGCCGGTGCTGCTCGTGGGGCCTGCCGGCATCGGCAAGGACTCGCTTCTGCGTCGCGCAGCGGAACTGGTTGGCCGCCCTTACGGCGAGTATGACGTCGCCGGCTCATCCGATAACCGCATCATCAAAGGGACTAGCAAGGGGTGGTCGTCGGCCAGCCCGGGCCACGCGGCGACGATCTGTGCTCGATATCGCTGCGCGAATCCCCTGCTCGTGTATAGCGAACTCGATCGGGCAGGCGGCTCCCGTCGGAATGGCATGGTCAACGAGGCGTTTCTTGGCTTGTGCGAGCCTTCAACGCGCGCCAGGTGGTATGACGACGGTCTGGGAACTGAGCTCGATCTGACCGAGGTTGCGGTCGCTTTCTCAAGCAACGGTGTTGATGACACACCCGGTCCGCTCTTGACCCGGCTTCGCGTCATCCAGCTTGAGCGGCCGAAACCCGAGCACGTGGCGCAGATCCTCCAGCAGGCGCGCCGGCGTCTTGCGGCTGAGCTGAGGGTTCCCGCCGACAGTCTTCCCGATCCGGCGCCCCAGTTGGTCGAGCGGCTCGAGGCTGTCGCCAAGCAGGGGCGGTTCCATCTGCGGCTGGCCGACCGCGTCGTCAGGGCGCTTGGCCCGCCAATGTCGAATTCCCCCCTGAACTAAGTGCCGCCTGATCTGCTGTTCCAGCCCCGGAGAACCCTCATGCTCGACGTCCTGCTCAACGCCTTCCAGCTCGACGCGTTCCTCATCGCGATGGCAGGGCAGTTCGTGAACGAGGGGTCGGCCAAGCTCACCCTGACGGCCGTCAAGGCGCTCGGCCTGGCGATCGTGGGCAGTGCCTTGGGCGCCCCGCGGGAGGCGACGGAAAAGCCCTCGCCGAAGGTCGTGCGCCGACGCAAAAAGCAGCCGCGGCGCGCGGTCGCCAAGAGCCGGAAATCTGCCACGAGGAAGGGGCGCTCGGCCGCTCTCGGCCGATCGAGAACAGCCTGACCGCATGGTGCAGCGGGCTGCACTCAGATGCGGTCATGGCATCTCAAAGAAGTGACAATAAACCTACAAAGACACGTGCCGATTTCGAGCTGGTTACCGACCTTCTCGACTGACTTCTGATCACCAACCCGACGCCAAACCCGGTTTTCTTGCCAAGGCCGCTGACCACCCTCAAGGCGAAGCCAGTACGGTTCGGCCCGGCGGCGGCTCTTCTCAGCCAGCCGACTGCCAAGCCGATCTGCTAGGGCTGGTCGCTTGATTGGGGTGTTCCGCCATCGACCAAAAAGGGGCGCCGAACGGACGTTCGGAGGGACCTGATGGTCGACACATACGGTTCGGGCGCAAGGGTGATTTCCCTGTGGCGCACTCGCCGTGCTTCCAGTTTGCGGTGTCGTTGCCTGACGGCCTTACGACGCCGGCGAAAGGCCTAGAGCCTGATTGCGTCACGTTGAAGCGTAGCCGGCGTTCCTGAAGTAGTTTGCGCATTCGTCTGGCGCGAAGTGCTGAAGGAGCGCTCCAATGCGGCGCCACGTTGCGTCGATGGAGCGTTCGGCTGCCTTGCGCAACAGCGTCTTGAGCTTTGCGAAGACCTGCTCGATGGGGTTCAGGTCGGGGCTGTAAGGCGGCAAGAAGAAGAGCTTGGCGCCGGCCTTTCGGATGGTCTCGCGCACGGCTTGGCTCTTATGGCTGCCGAGATTGTCCATGACG
>DNFL01000116.1:2452-2675 GCA_003486945.1 Hyphomonas sp.
ATTGTCCATGACGACGATGTCGCCGGGCCGGAGCGTGGGCACCAGGATCTGCTCGACGTAGGCCCGGAAGCTGACGCCGTTGATCGGTCCGTCGAAGACGCACGGTGCGGTCAGCCGGTCGCAGCGCAGGGCCGCAAGGAAGGTGAGCGTGTGCCAGTGCCCGTGCGGTACGCGGTCCACCAGCCGGATGCCGCGCAGGCTCCGGCCGTGGGTCCGGGTCATG
>DNFL01000116.1:2925-3240 GCA_003486945.1 Hyphomonas sp.
CCGTGGGTCCGGGTCATGTTCGTCTTCGCCCAGGTCTCATCGATGAACACGAGACGATGCGGATCGACCCGGCCCTGATATCGCCGCCACTGGGCCCGCCGCCGCGCCACGTCCCGCCGCCCTTGCTCGCTGGCGTGCAGGCTTTTTTTTGAAGCTGTACCCCTCGCGCTCGAAGAAGTGCCAGACCGCGTAGTAGCTCACCGCCACGCCGCGCGCCGCCAGTTCTCCCAGCAGCCCGCGCAGCGTCAGGTCCGGCTTCTCCGCGATCCGCGCCAGCAGCCACTCCCGCTGCCCGACAAGCGCCCGCGGCTTGCT
>DNFL01000308.1 GCA_003486945.1 Hyphomonas sp.
CCCCGCCTCCACCCGCGCCGCCGCCCGTGCCCACGACCATATCCTCTGGAGCCGCAACCAGAACTACCGCGAGCCGATGCTCGTCAAACTGCTGAAAGACCAGCGCGCTGTCTTCGAACACTTCACACACGACGCCTCCGTCATCCCGATCGAATTCTATCCCAACTGGCGCCGCCAGTTCCGCCGCATGGAAGCGCGGGTCAAAGGCTGGGATTGGCATGCCGGCTATCACGGCCCCGAAGGCCGCGCCGCCATCCGCGAGCGCATTCGCGCCGAGGGTCCGCTCTCCTCGCACGCCTTCGACACCAAAGTCGAAGGCAAGCGCGAGATGTGGCGCCGCCCGCCGCACAAGCTCTCGCTCGATTACATGTGGTATGCGGGCGAGCTTTCCACCTCCCGCCGCGACGGCTTCACCAAGTTCTACGACCTCACCGAACGCGTCATTCCGCCCGTCCACCTGAAATGCCGGGAGCCTTCCGAATCAAAGCAGGTCGACTGGCTCTGCCGCGAAGCGATCACCCGCCTCGCCTTCGGCAGCGAAGGCGACATCCAGCGCTTCTGGGCTGCCGCCGATCTCGAAGAAGTCAAAGCCTGGGTGGCCGCGCAGAAAGATCTCGTGCCCGTCGAAATCGAATCGGCAGAAGGGGACTGGTCGCGCGCCCTCGCGCCGGCAGACATCGAAACCCGCCTCGCCGCTGCCGAGGCGCCCACCTCGCGCCTGCGCATCCTCAGCCCCTTTGATCCTGTCATCCGCGACCGCGCCCGCCTCAAACGCCTTTTCGGTTTCGACTACCGGATCGAAATCTTCGTCCCCGCCGCCAAACGCATCTGGGGCTATTACGTTTACCCGCTGCTCGAGGGCGACCGGATGATCGGCCGCCTCTGTGCCAAGGCTGACCGCAATGCAGGCAAGCTGACTGTCGAACGCCTGTGGACCGAGTCCGGCGTGATGTGGACGCCCGCCCGCGCCGCCAAACTGGAGGCCGAGCTTGCGCGTTTCGCGCGTCTGGCGAATACCGGCGAGGTTGACTGGCTGCCGGAGGCCAATATGGACATTCGGGGCAGGTAAAGGCAAAACACCATGATGGACCGTCTCGAAAAACTCTGCATCGAAAAGGGCCTGCGGATGACAGAACCGCGGCGCGTCATCGCGCGCGTCCTCTCCGTCTCCGACGATCACCCCGATGCAGAAGAGCTGCACCGCCGCGCCAATTCGCTCGACGCCTCCATCTCGCTCGCCACCGTCTATCGCACCGTGAAACTGTTCGAGGATGCCGGCATCATCCAGGCGCACGACTTCCGCGACGGGCGCGCCCGCTACGAGGAAGTGCCGGAAGAACACCATGACCACCTGATCGACGTGAAAACCGGCGAGGTTGTCGAGTTCCACTCTGCCGAGATCGAAAAGCTGCAGGAAGAAATCGCCCGCAAGCTCGGCTACCGCCTCGTCGACCACCGCCTCGAACTCTACGGCGTCCGCATCAAGGACGAGGGCTAGAGTAGCGCTTTCACTGTTCTGCAAAACAGCGCACCGCTCATCCTGAGCGAAGACGAAGGATGGCCAGACACCGCTTGGCGCGCCCGGCCGTCCACCTCTCCTGCTCTTATTCGTTCGGCACCAGCTTGAAGATGCCGTCAAAGTCCTTCGTTGCGATGTAGAGGTGCCCGTCCGGGCCCTGCACCACATCGCGGATCGAATACTGGCCCTTCAAGAGGTCTTCCTTGCCGATCACCTTGCCGTCCTGCAGATCGATCCGTACAAGGACGAGTCCGTTCGGGCCGTTCATGCCTCCGGCGAACAGGTCGCCCTTCCATCCGGGATAGACATCGCTCGTCAGCATCGTCAGGCCTGAGGGCGCGATCGACGGTACCCAGTAGAGCTCCGGCTGCGCCATGCCGTCGGCCTCGGTCTTGTCCGAGATGATCTTGCCATTGTAGTCGATGCCGTAGGTGATCTTCGGCCAGCCATAATTGGTGCCCTTGGTGATGATGTTCAGCTCATCGCCGCCTTTCGGGCCATGCTCGGTTTCCCAGAGCGTGCCGGACACCTTGTCATAGTAGAGCCCCTGCGGGTTGCGGTGACCGAACGACCAGACGGCCGGATTGCCCGTGGTTCCGTCCGCAAACGGATTGTCATCCGGGATCGACCCGTCAGGATTGATCCGCAGCACCTTGCCATGCGTCGTCTTCGGATCCTGCGCGAGCTCCATGTATTTGTAGCCCTCGCCGATGGTGATGAAGAGCGTGCCGTCATTGGCAAAGACAAGGCGCGAGCCGTAGTGCAACGGCGTGTCGCGCGCGTCGCCGCGGAAGATTTCCTCGATACCCTCCAGTGATGAGGCGTCCTCGCTCAGCCGGCCGCGCACGATCAGCGTCGAGTTCTCGGCCTGCGTGCCTGAAGACAGGGCCACATAGACGAGGCGCGTGTTGGCAAAGTCCGGATCAATCGCGAGGCCGAGATACCCGGCCTGCGAGTCCGTAAATGCCGGCGGCAGGCCGGTGACCGGCGAGGCGGCGGTCTCCCCGGCGCTCACCCGTTTCAGGCCGCCGGATTTCTCCGTGAACAGAAGGCTGCCATCGGGCAGGAAAGCCATGCCCCAGGGCTGCTCGGCGTCCGCGATCTTTTCCAACGTCACCGTCGTCTCGCTCACCGAGGTCGGCGTCTGCTCCGGCGCGGGCGAGCAGGCGGCGATCATCAGGGCGGGCAGGGCAGCGGCCGCGAGGCGGGGCAGCATGGTCATGGCAGGACTCCGGCAGTGAAGGTTTTGCCGGTCAGACATAGGGCAGGGCGCACGCGGCGCCAATGAAAAAGGGGCGGCCCGCAAAGGCCGCCCCCCAATCTGTCAGGCGTTGCCGCCCTGTCTTACCACTCTTTCGTCAGCGAGACGCCATAGGTGCGCGGCTCGGTGAGGAAGATGTTGGTGTAAAGGCCCGAGGAGTCATCCGTCAGGTAGGCACCGGTGATGACCTCCTCATTGGCGATGTTCTTGCCGAACAGGTCGATGCGGATGCCGTTATCGTCGTTGAACAGCGAGAACGTCACGTTCAGGTTATCCCAGCTCGAGAGCTTGTCGCGGCCGGTATTCCAGACGCGGCTGAAGCTGTCGGACTGACGGTAGTAGTCGACCCGGCCGGTCAGGCCCCAGTTGCCGAACGAGCCCGGCTCCCAAGTGTATTCGGCGCCGATATTGAAAGTCGACTCCGGTGCGCCTGGCATCGAATTGCCGTCGAGGTCCTTGGCGTCGCCATCGAACGGGGTGAGTGCCGAGTAAGTCGATGATCCGCCATTGGTGTTGGTCACAGTCACGGAAGAACCCGTCAGGCCCAACAGGGCTTCGAGGTTGGCCGTGCCGCCAACACCTGCCGCGAGAGCGCCGTTGCAGATGCCGCGTGTTGCGCCAGCTGGCAGGGCATTGAGCGCGATGGCCCCGAGCACCGTGGCATAACCTTGAGCGGAGACGACACAGCTTGAGTAGTTCGAGGCGTTCTTGAGAACCACGAGGTCTGACCGGCCGTTGGTCCGGTCAAGCACATCAATGCCCCAGCTGTCCTGAATCTCTGTGTCGAGCAGGCCCAGGTTGGCGTTGACGACGAAGGTCGAAACCGGGTTCCAGATGGTTTCCAGTTCGAGACCCTGCAGCTTGACGTCGATGTTCATGTTGACTGACGCACGATTGATGATCTGCGTGATCTGATAGCCTTCGTAATCGTACAGGAAGCCCGTCGCGTTCAGCTGCAGGGCGCCCCCCGCCAGCGTGTTTTTCGTGCCGAGTTCGTAGGCGTTGATGAACTCCGGTTCGAAGGTCTGGGGGTACAAGTTGGAGTTGGCCGGTTGCGGCGGGTTGATGCCGCCGCCTTTATAACCGCGTGAGTAGAAGGCATAGAGCAGTGTGTCATCCGAGAAGCCGAGGTTCGGACGCCAGTCGAGACCGGCACGGCCCGTGACTTCTTCGAACTGTGCTTCAAGCGAGCCTGTGGCGCCAAGAGTCGTGTTTGGAGCAAAGAGGATGGAAGGCACCACGTCCTGCTTCTTGTCGTCGTTCGTGTACCGCAGGCCGACGGTCGCTTTCAGCGAGTCGGTGACGTCATAGTAGCCCTCGCCGAACACCGCGAAGGAGTCGAGCTTGTAAGGTGACAGTGAGCGGAAGTAGTTGCCGCCGTCACCGACGACCGAGCCGCCAAATGCCGGGGCACCGCCAGCACCGCTGTCAATGACAACGGGGCCGCCGAAAACGGCTCCGCCGGCCGCGTTGTTGATCTGGGCGAGCGCGGTCAGCGAGTTGGACAAAACATAGTAGCCCGCAAACGGATCCGCCGGATCGATGGCCTCAAAATCGACCTTGATAGCACCAAGATTAAAGTTGAAGGGCCCGTCAAAATCCGATTGCAAGCGCAGTTCGTGGGTCGTCTGCTCGCTCTTGCCGCCGGCAATGTCAAAAGTGCGGAACAGATTTGATGCACCCAATTGCGGGTCGTTGACCCCATCGAAGACGATGAAGTGGA
>DNFL01000087.1 GCA_003486945.1 Hyphomonas sp.
GGCCTACCGGATCAACCTGCACATGACGGGAACGGCGGCGGAGCGGCGCGACAACCCGGAGCTCGCCGGCCGCAGGCTGATTTTCGCCGCCGCGCAGTACGGCGGCCTCAACGGCTTTCGCCCCATCCCGGAGGAATGGGGCATCGACTGGCGGCTCTACTTCGAGATCGACCGCAAGCTCGACCCGGCGCGCATCGGGGACGGCCGGCGGCGCGTGCAGGCCGCCTACAAAATCGACACATCGCTGACTAACCCACTGGCATTCCTGCCGGAATTCTCGGAAGCCGGAAAAGGCGGCGATCTCGCCGCCGACCCGAACGGTCAGCCCAGACCCAGGCCCGGCGCGGTCTCCAACCTCGCCGCCCGAAACCTGTTGCGCGGCTTCCAGATTGGCCTGCCGAGCGGGCAGGAGGTGGCCCGCGCCATGGGCATCGACCCGATCGCCGACCGGGACTTGCTGGTCGGAAAGGCGACGGTCGACGGCCTTTCGGAAAATCGCTCCATCACCGAGTATGGGGCCTCTTTTCGCGATTCCGCGCCATTATGGTTCTATATCCTCGCGGAATCGCAGCATTTATGGGCGCAGAAGGCCCGCGCCCATTCCGGGACCAAGGAGCAGCGCGACGCCATTCCGACCGTTCTCGGCCCGGTTGGCGCGCAGATCGTCGCCGAGACTTTCGTCGCGCTGATGCAGCTCGATCCCCGCTCGATCCTGCATGCCGGCCCGGACTGGTCGCCCCGCTACCTGCGCAACAACCGTTTCAGCATGGCGGAACTGGTGCTCGGCGCCCATCTGGCATAGCGGGAATCGTCGAACAAATCTTTGAAATTGCTTGTTTTTTTGGCGCTCCCTACGGGAATCGAACCCGTGTTTCAGCCTTGAGAGGGCCGCGTCCTAGACCGCTAGACGAAGGGAGCGGAACGCCCCAGGGGGCGCTGCACACGCGCCCCTATAGCGCCGCGCGCCCGGGGCGGCAAGGCGTTTTCGACACCGCCATTGCACCCCTTGCGCCAAGGGCCTACATGCGGCGGATGGCGCCCGAAACCCTCGTAGAACCCAAGATCCTCGCCCCCGAACAGGCGGGCGAACGGCTGGATCGCTGGCTTGCTCTGACCTTCCCCGAACATTCGCGCAGCCGGCTCAAGGCGCTCATCCTTGACGGCGCCGTCACCGTCAACGGACGCTCCGTCACCGACCCGGCGCTGAAGCTGAAGGCCGGCGATGCGGTCGTGCTGGCCCTGCCGCCACCCGCCGCCGCGGAACCGCGGCCGGAAGCGATCCCGCTCAAGGTCGTGCACGAGGACGAGGACCTCATCGTCATCGACAAGCCGGCCGGACTGGTGGTGCACCCCAGCGCCGGGCATGAGACCGGCACGCTCGTCAATGCCCTGCTGCACCATTGCGGCGCGAGCCTGTCCGGCATCAACGGCGTGCTGCGCCCTGGCATTGTCCACCGCCTCGACAAGGACACCTCGGGCCTGCTCGTCGTCGCCAAGAACGACGCCGCGCACAAGAAGCTCGCTGACCAGTTCGCCGACCATGGCCGCACCGGCGCGCTGGAGCGGCTGTATCTCGCGCTCTGCTGGGGCGTGCCGATGCGCCCGCATGGCACCATCGACGCCGCCATCGCCCGCTCGACCGTCAACCGCGAGAAAATGGCCATCGTCGCCGGGGACAAGGGCCGCTTCGCCGTCACCCATTACGAGGTGCGGGAGACGTTCGCGGGAGCCGACACAAAGCCTGTGGCCGCGCTGATCGACTGCGCGCTGGAAACCGGCCGCACCCACCAGATCCGCGTGCATCTGGCCGCGCTTGGCCATGCCATCGCCGGCGATACCAAATATGGCGATGTCGAGACCAATCGCGAGATCCGGCGGCACGGACTCCGGCGCATGTTCCTGCATGCCGCCCGGCTCGAACTCGCGCATCCGCTCACCGGCCAGCCGCTGGTTCTGGAAGCGCCGCTGCCGGAAGATTTCAGGGCGGCGGCCCTGTCGGCGGGCCTTCAGGCCGGCTTGTAATAGTCGCGGAACCATTCGACGAACTTCGCGATGCCGGCGCGATAGTCCGTGTCCGGCGTATATCCGGTCAGCGCCTTCAGCAGGCGCACATCGGCATAGGTCTGCTTCACGTCGCCCGGCTGCATGCCGAGCATGTTCTTGACGGCCTTCTTGCCGATGGCGGTTTCGATGGCGTCGATATAGTCCATCAGGCGCACGGGGCTCGCATTGCCGATATTCACGAGCCGATAAGGCGCAACCGGCGAGAGCGAGTCGCCACGTATGATATGGCCGCCAAGCACGGGCGGGCAATCCATCAGCCTGCGGATGGATTCGACGAGATCGTCGATATAGGTGAAGTCGCGGAGCAGGTCGCCCTTGTTGAACACGTCAATGGGCTGGCCTTTGAATATCCTGTCGGTGAACAAGTAGAAGGCCATGTCCGGCCGGCCCCAGGGGCCGTAGACGCTGAAGAAGCGCAGGGCGGTGGTCGGCACGCCGTAGAGGTGGGCGTGGCTGTGACCGATCAGTTCAGCGGAGAGCTTGGTGGCTGCGTAGATGGTGAGCGGGTAGGGCGCGGAGTCGCGTTCCTCGAACGGGAATTTCTGGTTTGCTCCGTAGGCGGAGCTTGTCGAGGCGAGAACGAGATGGCGCACCTTGTGCTGGCGCGACAGGTCAATGATGTTGAACGAGCCGACGATGTTTGCGCTGATATACTCGCGCGGATGTTCGAGGCTGTAGCGCACGCCGGCCTGCGCCGCGAAGTGAAGAACGATATCCGGCTTCACGCGGCTGAAAACGCGCTCCATCGTTTCGGCTTCTTCGACACCTGCCCGGGCGAGGCGGAAGTTCGGATAGGCGGCGAGGCGCGCGGCGCGGTCTTCCTTGAGTTTTACGTCATAATAGGCGGTGAAGGAATCGACACCCGTGACCGAATGGCCTTCGCGCAACAGGCGAAGCGCAACTTCGCTGCCGATAAAGCCTGCCGCGCCGGTGACGATGATGTTCATGCGGGTCCTTCGTGTTCCTGCTGGTGGGGCTAGACGATCCGCCACTTCTCCACAAGCGCTGCATCTGCATCAGGTTGCGCCCGTGAAACGAAAACGGCCCACCGGAGGAGTTCCGGCGGGCCGCTTCGTGTGATCGGATGCTGACCTAGCGTTCGCGGATGCGCGGGCTGACAGCCATCGCCTGGCCGGAATTCATTGCCTGCGCGGCAGCGAGTTCCTCGAGGATGGCCTGCGTGCGCTCGTCTCCGGCGAAGGTGCTGAGCACTGCTGCCGCGCGGGCGGTTTCGGCAGAGACGCCGAACAGGCTTTCGAGGGCTTCAAAGCCGGACTTGCGGCGCGGGTAGTAGGTCAGGAGTGCTGGCTTGGCCGTGTCCATGCCGGCGAGTTCCTGCGCCTTCGTGATTGCAACCGTGAAGCCGCCGATCTCGTCAACGAGGCCGCGCTCCATTGCCTGCTCGCCGCTCCACACGCGGCCGCGAGCGACCTCGTGCACCTGGTCGTAGGACATGCCGCGGCCTTCGCCGACGAGGCCGATGAACCGGTCATAACCGCGTTTCAGCATGGCCCGGATTTCCGCTTCCTGAGCCTGGTTGAACTTGCCGACGCCGTAGGCATTGGTGAAGTCGCCGCCAACGGTCACGGTGTCGAAAGTGACGCCGATCTTGTTGAAGGTCTCATCGAGGGCAAACTTGCCGCCGAAGATGCCGATCGAGCCGGTGATCGTCGTGCGGTTGGCAACGATGGCGTCCGCGCCTGCGGAGACATAGTAGCCGCCCGAGGCTGCCAGCGAGCCCATCGAGATGACGACCGGCTTGCCTTTTTCCTGGGCGCGTTCAACCGCGCGCCAGATCTGGTCGGACGCTGTCGGCGATCCTCCGGGGCTGTCGACACGGAACACGATGGCCTTGACGTTGTCGTTGTCTGCCGCGTCGAGGATGGCGCGGGCGACGACATCGGATGCGAATGCCGGCGGTTCGGAGAACAGCGAGTCCGAGCCGCTGCCGCCGGTGACGACAGCGCCTTCGCCGCCGACGATGGCAATCATGCCGTCTTTCGCTTTCGCCTTGGACGGCGGGGCGGTGTAGGCGGCGAGGTCAACGAGTTCGGCATGCTTGCCGGCGCGTTCGAGCACGGATTCTTCTGCATCCTCCGGCCAGCCAAGCTTGTCGACGAGTCTCAGTTTCTCTGCGTCTTCCGCCGGCTTGGGGCCAGATTCGAGAATGGACTTGAGTTCTGCAGGCTGCATGCCGCGGTCTTCCGCGATGTCTGCGATGGCGGTATTCCACATCGAGGTCGCCAGCGTTTCCAGCGCTTCGCGGTGTGCCGGGGTGTAGCTGGTTTCATTGTAGGAGTTCGGTGCGTTCTTGTATTCGTAGAGCGCATAGATCTGCGGCGTGAGGCCAATCTTGTCGAACAGGCCTTTCAGGAACTCTGTCTCGAACGTCACCCCACTGATCATCAGGTCCGTGCCGGGCTGCATCCAGATTTCGTCAGCGGCGGAGATCGAATAGTACGCAGACGGACCACCGAGGCCGATCATACCCTGGGTGTGGGCGACGACGAACTTGCCGGAATTGCGGAAGCTCTTCAGCGCAGCGCGCAGCTCTTCCGAGCGCGAGGACCCGATGCCGGTGAGTGAGCCGCGCAGGTAGATGCCCTTGACGGCGGTGTCGTGCTCGGCGGCCTGGATCTTCAGCAGAAGGTCGGTGAAGCCCGGTACGCCGGAGAAGGCCGCGAAGCCGGACGCCGGTGCCTGGTCGGGCAGGCTGGAATTGAGGTCGAGCGAGAGAACGACATTGCTCGGCCGGACAGGCTGGGAGGAGGCGGCGCTGATTGCGAGGAAAATCAGGCCGAAGAAGAACAGGACGATGAACAGGATCATCGCGACAAACGCGCCGGCCATCGAGAGGAAGAAGGTTTTCATGCCGAAGCATTTCCTTTGCTGGTGAGGGAAGCCGAGCTTCTCAGAAATGAATATTGTTGATTATCGATAAAAAGTAAAGGGCGTTCATACATGCTACCGAGATTCACCGGGCCTCGGCACCCGCCCTCTGTCCGCTTGCAGCCTGCGGCAGTGAAAGCGTGTTTCGGGAGTTGCCAGCACCGCAAAGAGTAGCTATTTCGCGCGCTCCACTGTTGGGGTGTCGCCAAGTGGTAAGGCAGCGGTTTTTGGTACCGCCACCCTAGGTTCGAATCCTAGCACCCCAGCCATTCTCCCTTCGCAAACTTTGCACCTGACTCCCGCGTCAGGATTCTACCGGTGTCATCTGCGTGTCATTCGGGCATGAAAGATGATGGAGAAGCTGTCATCCACTGCGTCGCGGCGATTGCGTTCACTCGGAGGGCGGGTATTTTCTAAACGAATCGTAAAGCGCGATTGATCCTCAATTAGAGGATTGTTACCGTCGCGGTTCATCGCTAAGGGCTTGCCGGTTCCGGCGCAGAAGACGTCGCGGCCTCAGAGGCTCAATAAGAAGAGAGCGAAAACGCTCCGGATAAGTCAGGGGAGGTGGTGAGGGGTGACCCCTTTCACTTCCACAATTCACTTCCGGCTCTGTGTGTGTGGCTGGATATCAACGGGACGGCCTCGCGAGCAGGCGCGCCCACAACCCAGGAATTTGCGCGCCGCTGGCGCGACCGTTTGGAGAGTGAGAGGCTAACCTCATGATGAAACTTCTGTCACCGGCCCGCAGCGTGATCGCTGTTGCGTTGATCGCGGGTCTGGCTATTCCGGCTCATGCCCAGCTGCGCGAAGCACTGAGCACGGGCGAAGCAGCAACCCGCAAGGCCGAGCAGGTCCAGGACCAGATCAACCAGCTGGACGATGACCGCTCCGATATGGTTCGCGAGTACCGCACGCTGCTGCAGCGCCGGGATGCGGCAGAACTGTTCGCCAAGCAGCAGGAACTGGTGGTGCAGTCGCAGCGCGAGGAAATCGCGTCGCTGACCGAACAGCTCGGCTCGATCGACGATATCACGGCCCAGACGGTGCCGATGCTGCTCAGCATGGTCGAAGACCTGAAAATGTTCGTTGCCGCTGACCTGCCCTTCAAGAAGGACATCCGCGACGCCCGCCTCGAAGCCCTCGATGCCGCCATGCGCGCTCCGGACATCACGTCCTCCGAGCAGTACCGCCTGATTATGGAAGCCTACTCTGCCGAGATGGAATATGGCCGCACGGTCAGCACCTGGCAGGAAACCATGAACATCGACGGCAACCCGACCAACGTCGACATGTTCCTCTATGGCCGCGTTGCCTACGTGTACGTCACGCCGAACGGCAAGGCTGCTCGTTATGACCGCGCCACGGGTGAGTGGGTCGCGCTTCCGGGCAGCTTCGTTCCGGACATCCAGCAGGCGATCCGCGTCGCGCAGGGCAAGGCCCAGCAAGTCGTGCTGTTCGCTCCGGTTCAGAAATTCTCGGTCCAGTAAGCGGCCAGTCGCTCAGAAACGAAGGTTTACAGAGTTATGAAAACGTTCAAATCCAATCTCAAGGCACTGGGCGCCGCAGTCCTCTTCGGCTCGGTCTCGCTCGCAGTGTCCATGCCCGCTTCGGCCCAATCGCTCAGCGACGTGCTCAACCGGGTCCGCCAGGACGCCAACCAGATGTCGACGGAAGACCAGGCTCGCCTGCGTCAGTTCCAACAGGACCGCGCCAGCCAGGCCGCCAGCATGCAGGAAGCCCGCAACGTGCTCGCTGCCGCTGAAGGCAAAGCCCGCGCCCTGAGCGTCGAGTTCGATGCAAACGAAGCCCAGCTCGGCGCACTCGAAGCGCAGGTTTCGACCCTCGCCGGCGACTTCCAGGAACTCCTCGGTCAGTTCCGCTCGGCCGCTGGTGCCACGATGCCGGAAATCGCGAACTCTTTCGCGAACTTCGACTACACCGACCGCGTTGCCGGCATTGCCGAAATCGCTGAAGCCCGCGTTCTGCCGAACCGTGGCCAGCTGGAGCGTCTGCCGAAAGCGATGCTGCAGGAAATGATTGCCCAGTCCGAAGTCAAAACCTTCACGGCGCCGGTCAACGGCCTCGGCGAAGGCGGCTCGATCGCTGAAGCAGAACTGATCCGCATCGGCGTGTTCAACGCTGCGACCGTCAATGGCGGCCGTTTCGTTGAAGTGAAGCGCGGCGAGCGCGGCGAAAGCTTCCTCGAAGTCTTCAAGACCCAGCCGTCGGGCCCATATTCCGGCGCGATGACGAAACTCGCCCGCGCCAGCGAAGGTGATGTCGTCAAGGCTCCGGTCGATCCGTCGAAAGGCAACCTGTTCGGCATCCTCGGCGAACTGCCGAAACTGTCCGACCGTCTCGCCCAGGGCGGCCCGGTGGGTATGGTGATCGCGTTCCTCGCAGCCGTCGGCATCCTGCTCGGCTTCTACAAGATGTTCACCCTGTTCGGCACCGGCAACGCCATGCGCGCCACGGCGAAGAGCCGTCAGGCCGGCACCGGCAACCCGCTGGCCCGCGTGTTCGAAGTCTACGAGAACAACCGCAACCGCGACGTCGAAACGCTTGAGCTCAAGCTTGACGAACAGATCCTGCGCGAGGCTCCCCGTCTCGAGCGTGGCATCGACATCATCAAGGTGCTTGCAGCTGTCGCCCCTCTGATGGGTCTGCTCGGTACGGTTATCGGTATGATCATCACCTTCACCGCCATCACCATCTACGGTGCCGGCGATCCGAAGCTGATGGCTGGCGGTATCTCGGTCGCTCTCATGACGACAGTGTTCGGTCTCGTCGCAGCTATCCCGCTGCTCCTTATCCACGCTGTTGTCTCGGCCATGTGCCGTACCAACCAGCAGCTTCTGGACGAACAGGCCGCTGGCCTTGTCGCCGAGAAGATGGAGTCGCTGCATGGGGGACGGGCGTAAGCCCGTCCTTACCCAACCCCTGGAGGAGTAACCCGCATGGGTTTTCAAGACCTACAGGCCTTTCTGGATCGTGGCGGCCCCGTGCTGCTAGTCATCATGGCGGCAACTTTCGTCATGTGGGCCCTGATCCTGGAGCGGTTGTTCTATTTCCGGTTCGCGCACAAGCAGATTGCCGCTGAGGCACTCGCGGAGTGGCGTTCGCGCTCCGACCGGAAATCCAAACTCGCACACTGGGTGCGCGACAAGCTCGTGTCGGAAGTCCGCATCAAGGCGGAACAGAACGTGCAGCTGACGAAGGCCATGGTTGCCCTCGCGCCGCTGCTCGGCCTGCTCGGCACGGTGACGGGCATGGTGGCCGTGTTCGACATCATGGCGATCACGGCGGGTGCAGATGCGAAGGCCATGTCGGCCGGCGTGTCGCGTGCCACCATCCCGACCATGGCAGGCATGATCGCGTCGCTGTCCGGTATCCTGTTCACGTCCGGTATGGACCGCCGCGTCAATCGCTCGGTCCAGCAGGTAGAAGACTCGATGGAGATCGGCTGATGCGTGGACGCAAAACCAGACGGCCAGACGAGGCTAACGTTGACCTGACGCCGATGCTCGACGTCGTGTTCATCCTGCTGATCTTCTTCATCGTGACGTCGACGTTCGCCCGGGAAGAGGCCATCGGCCTTGAACCGCCGCCGCCGCCGACACCGCCGGATGAAGAGAAAGTCCAGGTGCCTGCGATCCTGATCCTGGTCGAGGAATCGAACCTGATCACGGTGAACGGGCGCGTAACGGACATCAGCTCGGTACGTGCAAACATCGAACGCGTGGTCGCAGAATCGCCCAATAGTGCGCTTATCATCCAAGCTCACCCGAAAGCGAAAAGCGGCGTGGTAGTGCAGATCCGGGATGAGGCTTACAACGCGGGCTTCAAGGACCGCGTCAACATCCTCATCACTCAGACCTGATCGCAGGAGAGTACATTTATGGCACGTGCAAGACGTGAATATTCCGAAGGCGGCACCGACATCGACCTCACACCGATGCTCGACGTGGTGTTCATCCTGCTGATCTTCTTCATCGTGACGGCCCAGTTCATCAAGGAGCCGGGCGTGCAGGTCCTGCGTCCTGAAGTGGACAACAAGTCCCAGGCCAAACCGCTGGCGATCCTGATCGCCATCGATGCCAACAGCGACATCTACATCGACAAGAAGAAGATCAACCCGGCAGAAGTCGGCTTCACGATCAAGGAAATGCGCCTCGACAACCCGCGCGGTGAAGTGGTCATTCAAACAGATGTGAACGCCGATGCGTCGGTAATGGTTGACGTGATGGAGGCCATCAACAAGATTGATGGTGACACTGTTATCAACATCTCGGCGAAAACGACGGGCTAAGGAGACAGGCGATGTTCAACAATCCCTTCATGCGGATCCTGATCTCGACCGTCATCGCGATTCCGATTGTGCTTCTGATCTTCATGGTCATGAACATGCTGATTTCGGTGAAAGAGCTGAAGCTCGAATCCGGTGAGCAACGTGTTCTCGCCGCGATCACGCCGCAGCAGCAGGATTCCGAGGCGCGCACGCGCCAGCGGGCCAAGCCGCAGAGGATCGACTCGGCACAGAAGCCGCCGCCGCCGCCGAAACAGTCGGCCACCAAGTCGAGCATCAACCTGCCGACGCCGCGTATTGACGGCGGCGTTCCGCAGAACCTCGACCTTGGCCGGATGAAATCGCTGGCAATCGATCCGGTGGCCGTGTCGGACCGCGATGCGCAGCCGATCCGTCCGCCGACGCCGTCCTTCCCGCAGCGTGCTGCGGAACGCGGCATCTCGGGCAGCTGTGATGTCCGCTTCGACGTGGACACGCGCGGCAAGCCGTACAACGTCTCTGCGACCTGCACGGACAACGTGTTCAAGGCAGAAGCTGAACGCGCCGTATCGCGCGTGGAGTTTGCGCCGAAGATCGTCCGCGGCCAGGCTGTTGAGCGCCGGAACGTGGTCTACCCGCTGGAATTCAACATCCAGTAGGTCCGAATCCGGGATGGCGGCTGGCAGATTGCCGCGCCGCCGTCCCACCTTCTCCCTGCCGAGGCGGCATCAGATCGCCGGCAGGGACGACAAGCGAAGAGGTAAGCTGCCTTCAGGTGGCCAGGAGAGAAATGATGAAGCTGAATGTTTTCCTTAAAGGGGCTGTGGCGGCCGGCCTGCTGGGCCTGATGGGCACCGGTGCTGCACTGGCGCAGGGCTGCACGGAAACGACGTTCGGAGCGAAGACGGGCCAGACCTATCTCGAGGCCGAAACGGCGGCGATGGCCAACAAGGACTGGAACACGGCGATCTCGAAGCTGAACCAGCTGCGCAACTCGCAGCTGAACTGCTACGAGGAAAGCGCGGTCATCCGGCTCTCGGCCTATATCAAGATTGAGCAGGGCGATCGCCAGGGCGCGATCCGTGACCTGCTGGACGCGATCAACAAGGGATATATCCCGCAGGATCAGATGTCCCAGACCTATTACAACATCGCGCAGATCTACCTGCAGGATGAGAACATCAAGTCTGCTCTCGAATACATGCAGAAGTGGCAGCAGTCTGGCGGCAAGCCGGACCGCACCCAGAAATGGCAGCTCGCGGTGCTTTACCAGCGCGTCGACAACTACAAGGAAGCCGTCCGCTGGGCCGAGGAAGTGCGCCGCGACGATGGCGCCAAGTTCGACCAGCAGCTCTATGACCTGCTCGTCTTCCTCTACAACGAGAGCGGCCAGAAGGCGAAACTCGCAGAAGTTCTCGAAGTGCTCGTCGAGCGCAAGCCGGAAGAGCGCAAGTATTGGGACGCGATTGCCGGCAACTACTTTGCCGACAACGAGCAGCGCAAAGCATTTGAAGTCCAGAAGGCCATGTATCTCGCCGGTATTCTCAAGACCGAAGAAGAGATCATGCGTATCGTGAACTTCTACAACCAGTTCAACGCGCCGTACTACGCCGCGAAAGTGCTGGAGAAGGAAATGAACGCCGGCCGCGTGAAGCAGACCGTCGAGAAGATGTCCCTGCTGGCTGACTTCTACCAGGTGGCGCGCGAGCACGAAAAAGCCATCCCGGTTATCCGCAAGGCTGCCGAAATGGGCGGTGGCGGCCCGATGTATGAGCGCCTCGGCGCTTCCTACAGCGAGCTGCAGAAGTGGAAGGAAACCGAAGACGCACTGCAACAGGCTCTGAAGCTTGGCGGCGTCAAAGACCGCGGCACGCTCTGGGTGCGTATCGGCCAGTCGCGCTTCGAGCGCGGCGACCGTGCCGGTGCGAAGGAAGCCTTCCGTCAGGCCGGCAATGCCGGTGGCCGCGGCTGGCTCGACTTCATGAACTCGGAAGAGGAAACCAAGGACGCGCTCGTCTGCTTCGAAGTGCAGGCTGCGGTTCTGAACCTCGTGAACGAAGACAAGATCTGCAAGAAACTGCAGGGCCTTGGCGACGCTCAACCGGAAGGCTGCAAGACGATCGCCGAGCGCCTCGTTGTGGGCCGGGAGAAGTTCAAGGCCACGCCGCAGTGCCGCAACGCACAGCCGGTCTGATCCGGATCCAAACCCTTTGAATTGCGAAGCCCCGGACCTCTGGTCCGGGGCTTTGTGTATCTGGCGAGGCCTTCATCCCGGAGCGGATGTCGGAAGGAAAGAGTTCCAAGGCGCAAACGAAAACGCCGGCCTTGGGGAGCCGGCGTCCTGAAACAGAGGTGTCTGGCCGGTTTAACTCGGCTGGCTGGAGATGCCGAAACCGGTGCCCAGCGAAGACGATGACGGCTTGCTGTCGCTTGCAGCCTGCGGGCCGGTTTCACGCAGCGGATCATCCGCATGCTTCACCTGGCCTTCAAACACGGCGTTCGACTGGATCTGCAGCGAGGAATGGACGATGTCGCCCTTCACGTGCGCGCCGGTTTCCAGCTCGACCTTGCGGGCGCGGATCGAGCCCTTGATCTTGCCCTTCACCTTGACGACTTCGGCCTTCACCTCGCCGGTGATCTGGCCGGAAGCGCCGATGGTGATGTCGGTCGCCGACACGTCGCCATCAACGATACCGTCGATCTGAAGGGCGCCTTCGGAGCTGATGGAGCCGTTGATCTTCATGTCGGCGCAAATGATGGAAGCCGCGCGGGCTGCCGTCTTCGTGGCAGCACCCCGGATCGCATCCTGAGCCGGCACCACTTTCGGGGGCTCGGGCGGGGCTGCTTCCTGGGGTTTATTATTCTTTGTGAACATGTCGGCCTGCTTTCAGGAATTTCATGGGGTCGTAGGGTTTGCCATTATACCACACTTCGTAGTGAAGATGGTCACCGGTACTGCGTCCGGTGGAGCCCATACGTCCTACCAGATCACCGGTTTTGACAGTAGCACCATTTGACACCGTGATCGACCGCAAGTGGCCGTAGCGGGATTTGAACCCATGCCCATGGTCGATTTCAACCAGCAGGCCATAGCCGGAGCGGGCGCCGGCATAGCTGACCTTGCCAGGGCCGGTGGTGATGATCGGGGCGTCGCGATAGGCGGCCATGTCCATGCCCATGTGGGGCGAGGGGCGCTTGGTGAAGGGGTCGACGCGCACGCCGTAGGGGCTGGTAAACCGGTAGGCAACGCCAACCGGCTGGCCGAGCGGAAGGTCGGCGACGATCTTCTCGAAATGCTTCATCTCCGCGATGCGGGCGCGGGCCTGCATGATGCGGCTCATGAAGGTCTTGTCCCCGAACGACCATTCGGAGGCCGACGAGGTCAGCGTGCCCATGGAGACTTCCGGGCCGCCCATGCCATTGCTGGCGAGCAGGCTGTCGGTGCCAACATTGGTGAGGGCAAGAACGCCGCGGGCGCGTTCGGCGCGCTCGGCGGCAAGATCTTCCATGTGGTTGAACAGGCGGTAGATGTCCTGCTCGATGGCCTTGGAGGTGCCGCGCGGCGCCGGAACGCTGAAGCCGGAACTGGCGAGATAGGTGTCGCGGGACTGGCGCCGGTCGGCTTCTTCGATGGAGGCCTCGACCAGGAGGGAGGCACCATTTCCTTCGAGGGCGGACAGTTTCTGCCCATCATCCTCGCGCATTTCGTTCAGCAGTTCTTCGAGGGCTTTCTGTTTCTTCTCAAGGTCTGCCGTTTCCTTGGAGCGCTCTTCCAGCAGGGTGCGCTGCAGCGATTCCCGGGCCCGGAGGTCTTGCACCCAGCGCTCATACTTGGCGAGTTCCTTGCCTTCCCCGCCCGGTGCGCCGGTATCATTGCCGGTGAACACGAAGCTGGCGGTGGCGAACACGGTCCAGCCTGCGATCGCCGTGACGCCGGCCGCCATCATGGCCTGCTGCCAGGGGGAAACGGAAATATAGCGGACGGTTCCGCCGCTGCGGTGATAGATTTGACGTTCCGGAAAAGCGCGATCGAACGCAGCCTTGAGGTTCGAACTCCACTTCGCCATGCAAGCTACCCGTT
>DNFL01000183.1 GCA_003486945.1 Hyphomonas sp.
CTGCGTCAAGAAGGCCCGCCCCATGTCCACCGCCCATCGCCCGCGCCGTTCCTGCCTTTACATGCCGGGGGCGAATGCCCGCGCGCTGGAGAAGGCCCGCGAGATTCCCGCCGATACGCTGATCCTCGACCTTGAGGACGCCGTTGCACCGGAAGCGAAAGCCGAGGCCCGCGCCGCGATCACCGCCGCGCTGAAGGCCGGCGGCTATGGCAAGCNNGCCCACGCGCGCGCCAACCACTTGGCTTTGAATCGACAGGATCGTGGGCGGGCGGCTAGTAAGATCGGCCATGGCAGGCAAATCTCGCCTGCGTCGCGCCAACGAGCAAGTGATGAGCACAATCCGCCCGCGCCGTTCATGCCTTTATATGCCCGGCGCCAACGCCAAGGCGTTGGAAAAGGCCAAGACGCTTCCCGCCGACGTGCTCTTGCTCGATCTGGAAGATTCCGTCGCGCCTGAAGCCAAGGAAAGCGCGCGCGATGCGGTCGCCGCCGCAGTGAAGGCCGGCGGCTATGGCAAGCGCGAACTGGTCGTGCGGATGAACAGTCTCGACACCGAATGGGGCCATACCGATCTCGAAATGGCGGCAAAGTCCGGCGCGCAGGCCGTGCTCGCCCCGAAGGTGACGGGCGCGCGCGATATCGAGCGCCTCAGCCAGCTGATGAAGGATGCCGGCGCGCCGGCCGAGATGGCGCTTTGGGTGATGATCGAGACGCCGCTGGCGATCCTGAACATCAAGGAGATTGCCGCCGAGGCGCACCGCACGCACCTCTCCACCTTCGTCATGGGTACGAATGATCTCGCCAAGGAATACCGTGCCCGGATGACTGCCGACCGGCTAGCCTTCCAGACAGCGCTGCAGCTCACGGTCGCCGCCGCGCGCGCCTATGGCCTCACCGCCATCGACGGGGTCTATAATGACATCAAGAACCCGGACGGCTTCCGCGAGGAGTGCGAACAGGGCCGCGACCTTGGCTTCGATGGCAAGACGCTGATCCACCCCACTCAAGTCGACGATGCCAACCGCATCTTCGCCCCCAGCCCGCATGATGTCGAACAGGCGAAAGCCGTGATCGAAGCCTTTGCGGACCCGGCGAATGCAGGGAAGGGCGTGCTGAAGGTCAACGGCAAGATGACCGAGCTCTTGCACCTGGACGAGGCGAAGCGGATTGTCGCGACGGATGACCTGATCAGAGAGTTTGCAGGCTGATCTCTCGACGCCGCGCGCCACTGACCTAGATCACGCGGGTATCAGATACCGGAGACGCCCCATGACCTATATCCTCCTCCACAATCCTGGCTGCGGCTCATCGAAGAAGGGCCTCGAGCTGCTTCAGTCGAAAGGCATCGAGCCGAAGGTGCGCAAGTATATGAGCGCGGCGGAGCGGCTGTCGGTGGAGGAGCTGAAGGACATCGCGAAGAAGATGGGTGCGAAATCGCCGCGCGTCTTCCTGCGCGAGAAGGATGCCGAGGCGGCGGGGCTTTCCGAAAGGGCCAGCGACGAGCAGGTCTATGCCGCGATGGCTGAGAACCCGAAGCTGATCCAGCGGCCCATCGGCATCAACGGCAAGAAAGCCGTGCTCGGCCGGCCGAACGAACGTCTGCTGGACATAGCCTAATCGATCAAATTTCAACGTTCTCCTGAAGCCCGTGTTTGCCAACCGGTGGCATAAGGGGGCCATGCTGACGATTGCCCTCATCCTTGCCGCGCTGCTGCTGGCTTTTTCGGCCTTTGCGGCGTTCGGACTGCCCTACATGGTGATGGGGCCGCGCGCGCTGGAAGAGTTCGCCGAGCGCGCCGACATGCAGGCAATGGCCGCCGGCCTTGGCGTTGCGGCGATCCTTGCCGCGGCGCTGCCCTTTGCCGCAACGGGCTTGATTTCTGCCGCCCCGCAGATGCAGGTGTTCGCCGAAACCATTCTCGGGGTATCGGGGCGTATCTGGAGCTGACCTCCAGCTGAGCCCGGTCCGCCCCGCCACAGTTGCGAGGGCGCCATGACCGCGAAGCCGAAATCCAATCCCGGCAACTTCTTCGAAGACTTCAAGCCCGGCGACACGCTGATCCACGCGACCCCGCAGACGGTGACCGAGGGCGACCTTGCCTTCTACCGCGCCCTGACCGGCAACCGCTATGCGCAGTATTCTTCAGCTGAGTTTGCGCGCTCCGCCGGCCTGCCGGGTCTCTGCGCCGATCCGCTGCATGCTTTCCATATCGTGTTCGGCAAGACAGTTCCGGACATTTCGCTGAACGCGGTCGCCAATCTCGGCTATGCCGACGGACGCCTGCACCGCGCCGTGCTGGCGGGTGACACGCTGCGCGCCGAGAGCCAGGTAATCGGCGTCAAGGAAAACTCCAACGGCAAGACCGGGGTCGTCTGGGTGCGGACGAAAGGTGTGAACCAACGCGGGGAAGAAGTGCTGAGCTATGTGCGCTGGGTGATGGTCAACAAGCGCGACGTGAATAGTCCGGCCCCGGAGGAAATTGTGCCGAAGCTGCCTGCCGCCGTGCCCGCATCAGACCTCGCCGGCTATCCCGAGATGAAATCCTGGCCCTTCGCGCAGGCTGGCAGCCGGCATGTGCTGGAAGACTACGAGATCGGCGAGAAGATCAACCACGTTGACGGCATGACTGTGGAAGAGGCCGAGCACCAGATCGCGACCCGTCTCTACCAAAACACCGCCAAGGTGCATTTCGATGCGCACGGCCAGAAGGCCAGCCGGTTCGGCAAGCGCCTGATCTATGGCGGCGTGGTGATCTCGACGGCGCGCTCGCTCGCCTTCAACGGCCTCGAGAATGCCGGGCAGATCCTCGCAATCAATGCCGGCACGCATGTCTCGCCGCTGTTTGCGGGTGATACGGTCTATGCCTGGAGCGAAGTGCTGGACAAGGCCGAGCTGACCGAAACCGCCGGCGCCCTGCGCCTGCGTCTGGTCGCGGTAAAGGATCAGGACCCCGGCGCCTTCGCTTACAAGGACGCCGCCGGCAAATATGCCGAAGGCGTGCTGCTCGATTTCGACTACTGGGCCGCAATTCCGAGAGCCCGCTGACACTCAGGCATCCGGGGCAGGGCGATGCTCCGCCCAGAGGAGCAGGGCATCGAGGGCAGGGCACAGGCCTTCGCCCCATTCGGTGAGCCCGTACTCCACTTTGGGCGGCACCTGATGATGCACGATCCGGCGTACGATGCCGTCGGCTTCCAGTTTTCGAAGCTGTTGGATCAGCATTTTCTGCGAGATTGACGGGATCGCGCGCTCCAGATCGGAAAAGCGCAGAAGGCTGCCGCCGAACAAGTGGAACAGGATGGTCATCTTCCACCGCCCCTCCAGCATCTGCAGCGCGCCCTCCACACCATGCGCGGCGGTGTCCGGCGTATAATCAGGGCGCTTACCTGCAGGTGCGTACCCTACTTTTTTGTCTGTACTTGCCATGGATTCTGCTTAGCCCGATATCGGGGGTCTCGCAAGAAGTTTGCGGGCCAAGACAGATTGGAAGGACGTGACAATGCAGATTCCCATGCCCCCGCCGGTCCGGCTCTATTTTGAGTCCGAGGCCTATGATGACACCGCGCGCGTCGCGGATTGTTTCGCGCCGGATGCCGTGGTGACCGATGAGCGGCGCACGCATATCGGACTGGAGGCGATCCGGGCCTGGAAGACCGAGGCCAAGGCCGCGGCGAGCTACCGTGTGACGCCGGTGAGCGTGGAACCGGATGGCGCACGTGTGCTGGTGCTTGGCCGCGTGGAAGGAGCGTTTCCCGGCAGCCCTGCGATGCTGCGCTATCATTTCGACCTTCGGGGCGAGCGTATCTCGAAGTTGGAGATCCGGGCATGAGTTTCGATCTCGGACTCGCGGGCAAGAGAGCGCTGGTCACCGGCGGAACAAAGGGCGTTGGCCGCGCTGTGGTGGAGACGTTTCAGGGGCTTGGCATGCATGTGCTGACCACAGCGCGCCGTGCCGGGGAGGGACTGCCGGATGGTGTTCACTTCGTGGCGGCGGATGTGTCCACCGAAGAAGGCTGTGCCCACGTATCCGAGGCCGTCCGTGAACGGATGAATGGTGTAGACGTGATTGTACATGGTGCGGGCGGGTCCAGTGCACCGGCCGGCGGTTTTGCTGCGCTCGATGAAGCTGAGTGGCAGGCGGAAATGAACCTCAACCTGTTTCCGGCTGTGCGGCTGGACCGCTCGCTGCTGCCGGGCATGATCGCGCAGCGGAGTGGGGTGGTGATCCATGTCACGTCGATCCAGCGCGTCCTCCCGCTGCCGGAAGCGACAACTGCCTATGCCAGTGCGAAGGCAGCGCTGGCGGCCTACAGCAAGAGCCTGTCGAAGGAAGTGGCGCCGCATGGGGTGCGCGTGGTGCGCGTATCGCCCGGATGGATCGCGACAGAGGCAGCGCGTGCGCTTGTCCGGCGCGTTGCACTGGAGAATGCAATCGACGATGCGGCCGCGGAGAAAGTGTTGATGCAGTCGATCGGTGGCATTCCCATAGGCCGGCCCACGCAGCCGGAAGAAGTGGCCGATCTCATCACCTTCCTCGCTTCAGGCAGGGCGGGCGCCATCACGGGCACGGAGTTTGTAATTGACGGCGGTACGGTGCCCACTGTCTGAGGGGGGATTGTCCAGGCCCCGCTGACGAATCGCAAACGGCTTCCTATATCGCTGCGATGGGCGGCTATCCTCCATACACGGGCTTCACCGAGACGGCGATGGCGATTGCCGTCATCCTGTCGGCTATTGTCAGCCTGATCGGCACATCCTCGCGCAAGCGCAACATCGTGCTGGGCGAGGCGCGCTTGGCTGATCTCGCCGAAATGACGGGCATTCTGGACCCCCGCCAGCTGTTGCAGGTGTTCGGGCCGCCCGGCATGGGGCGCACCTGGCCAAGCGTGAACCTGCTGGACGTGCGCCGGGCCCGCACGCCGCTCGGCTGGCTGATGTCCAGCGACATTGTGGACTATGCCTGTATCCTCGGCGCGCTCATGGGCCTGTGGCTGGCGCACTGGACTGCGCCGCTGGCCCTGCTGGTTGCAGTGGGTGTCCAGCTCGCGGGCTGGATTGCTTCGACCCGCGTACCCAAATGACGCGGACCCGGCCCGCTTTTCGCAGGCGCGAAAAGACGGTAGGGATTCGGCCATGAAACTCTGGAAGATGAACGGGGCTGGCAATTCGTTTGCCATATTTGACGCCCGCTCGACGCCCTTTGCGCCGAGCGCGGCGCAGATACGCCAGATTGCGGCCGACCTGAAGGCCGACCAGGTGATTGCGCTGGAGCGGGACGCGACCAAGGACGTGTTCATGCGCATCTGGAACGCCGATGGCGGTGAGGTCTCGGCCTGCGGCAATGCCTCGCGCTGTGTCGGCCTCTTGATCCTTGACGAGACCGGCAAGGACCGCATCACCATCCAGACCGAAGCCGACATGCTGAAAGCCTTTCGAGCCGAGGGCGGGCTGATCACGGTGGACATGGGCTCGCCGCTGATGGGCTGGGAAGATATTCCGCTGGCGGAGAAAATGGATGTTCGCGGCGTCGACGTGAAGATCGGCCCGATTGATGCGCCGATCCTTGCCCTGCCGGCCGTCGTCTCGATGGGTAATCCGCATGCGGTCTTTTTCGTTGAAGACGTCAGTGCCTATGACATCCCAAAGATTGGCCCGCTGGTGGAGAATCATCCGCTGTTTCCCCAGGGTACGAATGTCGGCTTTGCGCAGATCATTAACCGCGAGACCATCCGCCTGCGCGTCTGGGAACGTGGGGCGGGCCTGACGAAAGCCTGCGGCACGGGCGCCTGCGCCG
>DNFL01000015.1 GCA_003486945.1 Hyphomonas sp.
GCATAGCCGCCCAGCCCGATTACCGCGACGCCTACGCTTCCTGCCTTAGGCGGCGGCGGCGGAGTTGCTGGCAACTCACCCCAATATGGCCAGGGCATGCCCATCGCGCGGCGCGGCAAAGACTCCAGCGCCGGCGCGGAGGCGCATGCGGAGAGGCCCGGCAGCAGCAGCCCGGTCGCGGCTACTGACTGGAGGAACAACCTGCGCGAAGTGGGTGTGTCTGACATCGCCGCCTCCTGTTAGCGATACCAGAATGACGCCCCCAGCGCGCCGGTCAAGGATTTCCGTTCCCCGTCCTTGCTTTCAGGAAACGCAGAAAGGCGTCGATATCTTCTTCCACGATGCTGTGCCCGCCGGGCCGCATCCACCAGACGATACCGTCCGTGGGATCAAACTCCTTCATGCCGCCGGCGTTTAGCCCTTGCACACCGGATGCTTCCCAGGCCGCGCTCGCCGCTTCGGCTGCCCGGAAACTGGAATTGGGATCAGACCAGACATCCCGGCGCGCATTGCCCAGAAACAACCTTCGCGGCGCTACCAGTGCCAGCACCAGATGTTGATCATAGGGCAGCAGTTCCGGCCGCGCCGTATACTTTGCCGCGTCCGGCGCAAGCCAGTGCGGATAGGTGCGCTGCATCCGCGACAGCGTTTCACCGGTCGTGGACCGCGACAATGACGAGCCTCCGAACCCGGACTGGTGCGCAATCACCGCCTCGATCCGCGTGTCCCAGATCGCCGCCAGCAGCGCCGCCTTGCCATGGCGCGAATGACCCATGATTGAGGTATGTCTGGTATCAACCCGCGTATCCGCCTCCAGCACATCCATGGCAGCAGAAAACGCATAGGCCCAGGCCATCAGCGTGCTCGTCGGGTTTATCTCGCCGCCCAGGCTCGCCAGCGCTGCTGGCGCCCTCTGCGCGCTGTCAGGAATGAAATCGCCAGCGTGAAAACTCGCATAGACAAACCCTTCGTCGAAATACCGGTCCACCGGGGCCTCGGCGATGTATTCGCCAAACAGGGATTTCACGATGAAACTGCCGACCATTCCGAAGTCACGCACTGTGCAAGGGTCACCGTCTTCGCTGGTCACCGCTTCGCCGGGAAAGGTTGCACAATTTGAACTGAACGTCTGGCTCAGCACCAGCGGCAGCGAATGTGCGCCGCCGGGAAACGCTGCCACCAGCTGGAAGGTGCGCGCGCCGTCCCCATTCCCGATGGTGATGTCGAGTTCCTCGAGCGTACCGCGACCCTCCAGGTAATCCGGATTGATCATCCGCCAGTCACTGATGGCCACAGGCAGTCCCGCCGGCCACGGGCCGTAGAGCGTGTCTTCCAGCAATTTCATGGCCTCGGCGCGGCCGTCAGATGTCATCAGGCGCTGGATATCCAGCGCCGGCATTGCCGCAGGCTTGTTGGCGGTGTCCAGACTGGCATAGTTCAGGCCGAGCATCGTGCAGCTCGAGGCCACCAGCAGCATTAGGCCCGCCAGGAATGCCAGGCCGATCCACCGCAAAACACGCAAAACCATTCTTCGCCCGCTCGCTTGGTCCGGACCGATCCCTAGCCGTTTCCGGACCCGTCGGCGAGGCCCCTTGTTCGGCTCTTGCGTCCGGCGCGGCTCACGTTAGCGTGCGCGCATGAAGATTGTCAGCGCAGTGATCGGACTGGTTGCCGGCGGAGCCCTCGGGCTCCTCTCGGCGCTCTACATGGGCGGTATCCTCGGCAAGGGCGTGGCCTTGGGCGGCCAGATCGATGCCGACGGCTGGAACAGCGACTGGACCATAGGGTCCGAAGCCGCGAACCCCTGGACCCGCGCGCGCGTTGCCCGCCACGGCTTGCTCGCCCTCAACAAGGACGAGGCCGTCTACTTCACCCGCGCCACCGACAGCGCCGGCGACCGCCTGACGGAAAGCTGCACCTACAAGGTTTCCGGCGGCGCGATGCCCGCCCTCTGGTGGTCGATCACGCTCTATGACGCGACAAGCTATTTGCCCGCCAACAAGGACCGCGCCCTGTCCTTCGACAAGACCAAGGCCGAAGCGGAAGGCACCGGCGGAGCCTGGTCCTTCCTGATCGCTGCGGAAGGCCCGGAAACCGGCGGCTGGGTCTCCAGCCACAAGGCGGGCGACTTCGATGTCACGCTGCGCCTCTACAAACCTTCAGCCGAACTGATCGCCGATCCGGAGACGGTGCTCGCCGCGCCCATCATCGAGAAACTCTCCTGCGGAGGGCCGGCCTAATGCGTATTCCCTTCATCGGCCTCATCACCTTCCTCATCGGCTTCGCTGCCGCGCACTTCCTCACGCTGAATGCCCTGCCCGGGCGCATCATGTCGAAGGCGCGCGAGGCGATGGTGGAGCGCGGCCTGCCGCTGCACCACTGGCAGATGAGCCCGCGCGTGACGCCCGAAACGCAAACCATCGTGCGCCCGTCGCCAGACCTTGCCTATGCGATCTGTCTCGTCGATGTATCCAAGGCCCCGGTCCTCATCACCGTTCCGACTTGGCCGGAATACGGCTCGCTCTCGATATTTGATGCGCGTACGGACAATGTCTATGCGGGGTCGCTCGACGCTCGCCTACCCAATGCGACCGGCGAACGCCGCATTGTTGTTGCGCTTGCAGGGCAGGATCTTTCCCGGTTCGGCGATGCCGAACAAGTCGTCGTCTCCAAACCGGAAGCGCTCGCCCTCATCCGCCGCCTCGCCCCGACACAGGCGCTCTACGACGCGGCTGCCACGCTCGTGCCCGCCAGCAAGTGCGGGCCAGCCTGAAGCCTATTCCGCCGGAACTTGCTCCGCATCGCGTTCGGCCTTCAGCCGCGCAGCCTTCTCTTCGACCAGCTTCACGATATGCTCGACCATGTCGGCATTCGAAACGTTGTGATCGGCTCGTCCGTTCACGAACATCTTGCCGCTTTCCTTGCCGCCGCCCGTGAAGCCGAGATCCGTCAGCGCCGCTTCGCCAGGGCCGTTCACCACGCAACCGATGATCGACAGCGAGATGGGCTCGGAAATATGCGCGAGGCGCTTCTCGAGTGTCTCCACCGTGCGGATCACGTCAAAGCCTTGCCGGGCGCAGCTCGGACAGGCGACGATGTTTACACCGCGCGTGCGCAGGCCGAGTGATTTCAGCATTTCGAAGCCGACCTTCACTTCCTCTTCCGGCTCAGCCGAAAGCGAAACGCGGATCGTGTCGCCGATGCCCGCCCAGAGCAGCGCGCCCATGCCGATGGAGGATTTCACAGTCCCCGTACGCAGCCCGCCGGCTTCGGTGATGCCGAGGTGCAGCGGCGCATCCGTTGCCTCGGCGAGCAGCTGATAGGCCGCCACCGTCAGGAACATATCTGAGGCTTTCACCGAAATCTTGTAGTCGTGGAAACCAAGGTCATCGAGAATGCGCGCATGGTCGAGCGCGCTTTCCACCATCGCATCGGGACACGGCTCGCCGTACTTTTCGAGCAGGTGTTTCTCGAGGCTGCCGCCATTGACGCCGATCCGCATCGAGCAGCCATTGGCGCGCGCCGCGGCGACCACTTCCTTTACCCGCGCCTGCGAGCCGATATTGCCCGGATTGATCCGCAGGCACGCTGCACCCGCATCCGCCGCTTCAATGCCGCGCTTGTAGTGGAAATGGATATCCGCCACGAGCGGCACCGGGCTCGCCCGCACGATCTCGCGCATCGCCTTCGTGGACTCTTCCGTCGGGCACGACACGCGCACGATATCCGCGCCCGCTTCCGCACAGCGCAGGATCTGCGCGATGGTCGCCGCCGCATCCTCGGTGGGCGTGTTGGTCATCGTCTGCACGGCAATCGGCGCGTCCCCGCCCACCAGCACATTGCCGACACGCACCTGCCGCGACTTGCGCCGCTCGATGTTTCGCCAGGGGCGGATGGGGTTATGGCTCATGGCCGTCAGCCTTTCGCGGCAGCTGTCAGGCACATCTGGCGCTGCAGGGCGGCGCCGTAAAGGGGGTTAGCGCGTGGTATTGCCGTTCGGCGCGGCTGCAACCGTCGGCGCGGCCATCTCGGCAGCACGGGCCAGCTGGTCATCCACGCTCAGCGAGAAGACCTGCGCCCCTTCCGGACCAAGCGGGCCAACCACAACTTCGCCGACACGCCATTCGAACGCGCCGCCATTGCGGGCCGAAACGGTCCAGCCAGCTTTCAGGCGCGGGAAATAGCCCTCGCCGGCCGCCATCGTGCGGCTGAGGAAGATGGTGCCGTCTGAAGCGCGGATTTCGAGCCAGGCCTGGCGCACGGCTACGATTTCAAGCGGAAGGTCGGAGACAGCCGCAGCTGTCGGCGCGGTTTCCGCGAACAGGCTGTCCCGGGCTCCGCTGACTGCTACGACGGTTGGAGAAACAATCTCCTCCGGCCCGCGGTTCATCAGAAGCGCTGCAGTAACGCCGCCGGCCACGAAGACCAGCAGGGCGCCGACGCCTGCCAGGATAAGCGGCAGGCTGGTTTTGGCTTTTTCGCGGATATTTCCGATCTTCTGAACTGGCGCAGAGGTTTTCACCTCATCGACCGCGCCGCACTCGCGGGTATAGCGCTGGACGACTTCCTGCTCCGGCAGGCCGAGATATTTCGAATAGGCGATCAGGTAAGGCACCAGATAGCCCTTGGCGATGGTTTGAAGCTCCATCCGCTCGATGGCCATCAGGAAATTGTCACGGATACGGGACTCGCGCGCGATGGCGGCGAGATCAAGGCCGAGCGCCTCGCGCACGCGGCGCAGCACCTGGCCCATGCGGAGCTCTTCGCCGTCGAACTTGCCGGACATGAAGATTTCGTCGGCGCGCTGGCGCCGCTCGTAGGAGTCGAGCTGCATTGCCGCCTGTTGGGAGATCGGCGTCACATTCGAACGGGTCGTTCCGTTGTCATCCACCCGCGAATTTCCTTCGGGTTTTCCGTTTTCCGGATCAGGCGATACGTTCTGTGCCATTCTCTACCAGTCTCACTGACCTATGCTGCCGCCTAGTGAAATCGGGGCAATTTCCGGTCCATGACTAAGGTAGGCCCCCGGAACCTGCGCCGCAACACGCTTCAACTGTCTGCAGTGTCAATGCCATGCTCGGCTGCAAGTGCTAACACTTGGTTACGGAACGAACCGTTCGGCTTGTCCAGACGCTCCAGCAGTCCCATCCGGAAGGCGCCGAGATCGACATTCCGGAGGGCCTGCTTGACGGGGCCGATGGCCGAAGCCGCCATCGACAGGCTGCGATAGCCGAGCGCCGCAAAGCACAGGGCAACCGGCGGGGAAGCCGTGGCCTCTCCACATACCGACAGCCGGATTCCAGCTTTTTCGCAAATTTCCGCGACCATTTTCAGGTAGCGCAGCGAGGCCGGGTCCACGAGGTCATACCGGTCACTGACCGACGGTGTCATCCGGTCAGCGGCAAAGAAGAACTGCAAGAGGTCGTTCGTGCCGACGGAGA
>DNFL01000159.1:0-1862 GCA_003486945.1 Hyphomonas sp.
GTTGATGATCACCTTCTCGCCCATCTCGGTGCGCCCCTCGATTGTGGCCGAGCCCATGTGCGGCAAGAGCAGAACGTTCGGCAGGCCGATGAGGTCCGGGTTCACCGCCGGTTCGCGCTCGAACACATCGAGCCCTGCGCCTGCCAGATTGCCGGCCCGGATCGCGCGGGCGAGCGCCGCCTCGTCAATCACTTCGCCGCGCGCCGTGTTGATGATGTAGGCCTCCGGCTTCATCAGCGCGAGACGGCGCGAATTAATCAGGTGGAAGGTCGCCGGCGTGTGCGGGCAGTTCACCGACACGATATCCATCCGCGCCAGCATCTGGTCGAGCGAATCCCAATACGTCGCCTCCAGGCCTTCCTCGATGCGCGGGCCAACCGGCTTGCGGTTGTGGTAGTGGATCTGCATGCCGAACGCCTTGGCGCGGCGCGCAACCGCCTGGCCGATGCGGCCCATGCCGATGATGCCGAGCCGCTTACCCGACAGGCGCCGCCCCATCATCCAGGTCGGCGTCCAGCCATCGAACTTGCCGCTCTCCATGATCTGCACGCCTTCATGCAGTCGGCGCGGCACGGCCAGAATCAGCGCCATGGCCACATCGGCGGTGTCATCAGTCAGCACGCCGGGCGTGTTGGTCACCGTGATGCCGCGCTGCACGGCGCTCGCCACGTCAATGTTGTCAACGCCGGCGCCGAATTGCGCGATCAGGCGCAGCTTCTCGCCCGCCCGCGCCATCAGACGCCCGTCGATCCGGTCGGTCACCGTCGGCACCAGCACATCGGCCGTCTGCATCGCCTCTGCCAGCTGCTCGGTCGTCATCGGCGTGTCGGTTTCGTTCAGCTTGGCGTCGAACAATTCCTTCATCCGCAGCTCGACCGCAGTCGGCAGCTTCCGGGTGACGACGACTTTCAGCTTTGCGGCCGGCATGGGACTCCCGTGGATTTACGCTTCTTGTCCCTGCCGCTTACCAGAGCCTGCCCGCCGCGCCAATGACTCGTTGTTTTACGCGGGATTCATCCGGAACGCGTATTGCCAGACCTCCGGTCTGATCTATGAGCTGCACATGAAACGGGCATTCCTCCTGCTCGCCCTCATCCTGTCCGCCCCCGCGCTGCCCCCGGCAGCGGCAGACACCATGCCGGAAGTGCAGACCAGCCGGTTTTCAGAAAAGCCCGTGCCCCGTTTCGAGACCCTGCGCTTCAGCCGCGTCAATGGCCGCGCCGGCCCCGGCACCGACCAGCAGGAAAAATGGGTCTACACCCTCAAGGGCCTGCCGATGCTGGTGCTGAAGGAAACCACCAATTGGTATTTCGTGCAGGACCCCGCCGGCGAAAAAGTCTGGATCAGCGCGTCGCAGTTCAACCAGGCGGCCAACGCCCTGACCCTCGGCAGTTTCACCCTGAAAGCCGGCCGCGCCGCTGACAGCGCCGATGTCGCCCATATCGGCGAAGGCATCCTCGTCGAGCTTGGCCCCTGCGACGCAACCCAGTGCCAGATCCGGGCAGACCGGTATCGCGGCTGGGCACCGCGCGAGCTTCTCTGGGGGGCGACCGCCACAAAAGGTTGACTCTTGCCCCGCCAGCGGCTGGAAGCGCCAGAATCCGCCGAAACCACAGGATCGAAACCCGATGTCCGGCCCACACGATTTCCATACCCCCAAATCTTCCTACACCAAGGAAGACCTGCTCGAATCCGGCAAGGGCGGCTATTTCGGCCCCGGCAACGCCCAGCTGCCCGAACCCCCGATGCTGATGATGGACCGCATCACGGAAATTTCGGTCGATGGCGGCCAGTTCGGCAAGGGCCACGTCATCGGCGAACTCGATATCACCCCGGACCTCTGGTTCTTCCAGTGCCACTTC
>DNFL01000159.1:2157-2576 GCA_003486945.1 Hyphomonas sp.
CTCGGCCTTGACGCCATGTGGCAGGCCGTCGGCTACTGGCTCGGCTGGTCAGGCTCGCCCGGCAAGGGCCGCGCCCTCGGCGTCGGCGAGGTAAAGTTCACCGGCGAGATCACGCCCGACAAGAAGCTCGTGCGCTACGAGATCGACATCAAACGCGTGCGCCGCGGCAAGCTCAACCTCGGCATCGCCGATGGCCGCGTGTATGTCGACGGCGAACACGTCTACACCGCCCTCGACATGAAAGTCGGCCTCAAGAACCTCGCGGACGAAGGTTAAAGCGTCCACCAGCGCCTCCGGGGACGGGAGGCTGGCGCCAGCGCGCGGGTTCCGGTGAAGGAACCACGCTGCCGGCTTGCCCCGGAGATCAGGGGGCCGTCCGGCAGGCGCGCCAGCCCAGCAGGGGTTGGGGCCCCCGCACT
>DNFL01000260.1:0-8147 GCA_003486945.1 Hyphomonas sp.
CATTTTTCCGCCGATATCTTCCACGCCGCTGCCGGTGACAGTCACGGCCTCTGCGGGTTCAGGCGGCGGCGCGGGTAAGGGCGGGGGCTGCGCGCAGCAGGCCGCCAGGAAGATGGCCGGCAGGATGAGGGCGCGTTTCATACCGTCAGGGTATATCGGAAGGATCTGAAGCGAGAAGGTCGCGCGCCTGCTTTTTCACTTCGGCGACATTCTGCAGGAAGGTCTTGATCGGCTGGTCCTGATCCACCGACAAGTCCGTGCGGAAGCCGCGCACGATACCGTCCGGAGAGACAAGCAGGTAAGTCGGCGTCCAGCTGATCTGCAGCGCCTGCCGGATGCTCGCATCATTGTCGAGCACGACCGGGAAGCTGTAGCCGGCAGACTCGAAATAGGCCTCGAGCGATCCGTACTTCTTGAACAACTCTTCCGGCGATGTGCGCGCTGCGCTCGCGGGCACGTGCAGCGAGACGAAGTCGAGATCCGGGTCCTGCGCAATCGCGCGGGCGAGCGCATCGACATACGGGCCATCACGCACACAGTCGCCGCACCATACGCCCCAGACATCGATCACGGTCCAGCGATTGAGTTCAGCGGAGTTGAATGTGCTGCCATCCGAGACCGGGGCGGTGAAGGCGGGCAATTTCTGGCCGAGCAGGGCGTAGTGGAAAGGCCGGTCGTTTGCGTCGCGGGGAACGCCGTCACCTTTGTTGCCGGCGCCTTCGGGAGCGGCGAGGTTTTCGGTATAGAAGCCGGTTGCTTCGACATCGGTGGTCGCTTCGGTGGCAGTGGAGGCAGGCGTTGGCGACTCCGACACGGACGCGCTGGCAGGCTCCAGCGCCGGCTCGGACGGCCCGCAGGCAGCGAGCAGAAACGCGGCGGCGAGAGCGAACGATGCATGTTTCATGGGGCCTGCTCCGATTGTTTCCCGCAGGTTGCCATTCGCGGGTGACCGGAAAAAGGCAGCGCTGCTCAACCGACCCGTAAGCAAAAGGGCGGCCTTGTGAGCCGCCCTTCGCATTTCTGGCAGTATTTTCCGGCGCGGTGCCGGAAAATCAGGCTCAGCTGTAGATTTCGAACAGGCCGGCAGCGCCCTGGCCACCGCCGATGCACATGGTGACGACGCCCCACTTCGCCTTACGGCGCTGGCCTTCCATCAGGATGGAGCCGGTGCAGCGTGCGCCGGTCATGCCGAACGGGTGACCGATGGAGATCGAGCCGCCATTGACGTTGTATTTCGCTGGGTCGATGCCGAGGCGGTCGCGCGAGTAGAGGCACTGCGACGCGAAGGCTTCATTCAGTTCCCAGAGGTCGATATCGTCAACCTTCAGGCCGTGACGTTCCAGCAGGCGCGGAACGGCGAAGACCGGGCCGATGCCCATCTCATCGGGATCGCAGCCGGCGACGTTGAAGCCGACAAAACGGCCGAGCGGTTTCAGGCCGCGCTTGGCAGCTTCCTTGGCTTCCATCACGACAACGGCAGCGGCGCCGTCCGACAGCTGGGAAGCGTTGCCAGCAGTGACGTACTTACCTTCCTTGATGACCATGCCGCCGGAGAAGACGGGCTTCAGGCCGGCGAGGTTCTCATAGGTCGTACCCGGACGGTTGCAGTCGTCGCGGTCGACGAGCACTTCCTGCACGGTCTCTTCACCGGTTTCCTTGTTGACGAGTTTCATCTTCGTCTTCAGCGGCACGATTTCCTGGGCCATGAGGCCAGACTTCTGGAACTCGGCGGTGCGGCGCTGGCTCTCGGCGGAATACTCGTCCTGGTATTCGCGGCTGACCTTGTAGCGCTCGGCCACGATCTCGGCGGTTTCGATCATGCTCATCCAGACGGCCGGCCATTTCTGGAACAGGCCTTCCTCAATGATGCGGTGGCGGTTGGTCTTGCCGGAATGGGCGACCAGCGAGAGGCTTTCCACACCGCCGCCGATGGCGACCGGGGCGCCTTCATGCACGACCGTGTGCGCTGCGTTGGCGATCGCCTGCAGGCCGGAGGAGCAGAAACGGTTGATGGTGGCGCCGGCCGTGGAGGACGGGCAACCCGCGGCGAGCGCGATGTTGCGCGCGACGTTCATGCCCGAGGCGCCTTCCGGCTGGGCGGAGCCGAAGAACACATCTTCGACTGCAGCGGCTTCGACGCCGGCGCGCTCGAGGGCCGCCTTGGTGACATGGCCGCCCATGACGATGGGGTGGGTGTCGTTCAGACCGCCGCGATGGGTCTTGGTGAGACCGGTGCGGGCATAGGATACGATGACGGCTTCACGCATGGGCTTCCTCCGGGAATGTTGGCGCTTGTTGCGGCGCACCCTAGTGGCCACAGCCGGGCAGCGCCAGACTTCCCTTCACGTCAACTTAAATGTGTCGCAGCGGATTGAAGCAGGCGTTGGACGCCAATAGCACTGGGCGTGCAGCCCAGCCCGAGAGGAGCCGAATATGAGCCGAACCATTCTCACGCGCGCCTGCGCCGCGCTGATCACGCTCACTGCCGCCGCCTGCGCCACGCGGGAGGCTGAGATTGCCCCGGGCGCAGAACCTGCCGCGCTGTCTGAATGGGGCGCGCACCTGGCGGCTGACGCGCGGGCCATGCACCAGCAGATCTCCGATAACCATCCGGGCGCCGCGGACCCGTTCAATCCCGGCTTCGCAGCCATCAATGATGCAGCGCTCGCCCGCGCGCTGACCCATGCGCCTCAGGCGGAGACGATGGCCGGCTGGTGGTGGGGCCTGCGCGAGTATGCGGCGGCCTTCGATGATGCGCACCTCGAAATCTTCCTGAAGGATCAATCATTCAGCTTCCCTCAGGAATGGGCGGGTTTCCTGACCACATGGCGCGCCGGAGAGTTTGTCGTTGGTGTCCGTGACGAATCCGCAGTGGACGCGCCGCCTGTGGGGGCACGCTTGGTGAGCTGCGACGGGGTGGAAGCGCAGGCCTTTGCGGCCGACCGGGTTGGGCGGTTCCGCGGCCGTTGGGAGATGGACGCGCAAAAGCTGACGCAGGCACCCTGGCTGTTTCGCGACACCGGGAACCCATGGGCAGCGAAACCGCAGGAATGCGTCTTCGAATCCGGCGGCGAGGCGCAGGCTTACAGGATAAACTGGTACCCGCTGACGATCTCGGAGCTCGGTGAGAAGCTTGATGCCATCCGCCCGCCCGTGCGCATCGATGTATATCTGAAAGCCCAGAGCGACGGCGGTTACTGGATTGCCCTGCCGGATTTCACGGGCAATCCGGACGCGACCCTCTATCCGAAACTGTCCGCGTTGATGGACGAGATTGCGGCGAAGCAGGCGGACCTGCGCGCCGCGCCCTATGTCGTTCTGGACCTTCGCGACAATGGCGGCGGCTCGTCACGTTGGTCGCAGATCGTTGCCGAGTCACTTTGGGGCGAGGCGTGGATTGCCGCGCATCCGGTCCCGGCTTCAACATCGGTCGACTGGCGCGCGTCACCGGCCAACCTTGAAGCGCTGGAACCGTATGTCGAACAGTTCCGTGAAGCCGGTGATCCGGTGATGATCGAATGGATCGAGCAGGTTGTCGGCGGAATCCGCGGGGCGATTGAAGCGGGCGAGCCATATTGGGTGGACGTGAACGACGAGGCGCAGGAAGCAAAGAGTGAGGCTGGGGCGCCGCCCCAGTCGCTGATGAGCGGAAAGGTCTTTGTGCTGACGGATGCCGCCTGCTTTTCCGCCTGCCTTGATGCGGTCGATCTTTGGAAGTCAGCGGGCGGGATACAGATCGGGCAGGTGACCGGCGCGGACACGGTCTATATCGAGAACCGCGAGGCTGAACTTGCCAGCGGCTTTGCAGGCCTTGCCTTGTCCATGAAGGTTTACCGTGGCCGCAGCCGCGGCAACAACGAGCCGCAAGTGCCGGCAATCGTCTATCCGGACAATATCGGCGATGATACGGCCGTCGAGGCCTGGGTCAGCAATCTCGCCAAAGGCACCTGACAAAAAAGCCCGCCGGGCGGCCGGCGGGCTTCTTTATTGTCTCAGTCTCTGGCCGGGATCAGGCCGAGACTTTTGATTTCGGCGCGGCGGCCTTCACGGCGTCGTCGACATAAGCTTCGAACTTCTTGAAGTTCGCGACGAACTCGTCGGCGAGTTTCGCGGCCTGTGCATCATACGCTGCCGGGTCTGCCCAGGTCGAACGCGGGTCGAGGATTTTCGCATCGACGCCCGGCACAGACACGGGCACCAGGAAGCCGAACGTCTCGTCCTTGCGGAACTGGACATTGTTCAGCGAGCCGTCAAGCGCTGCGTTCAGCAGGGCGCGCGTGGCTTTGATCGGCATGCGGTTGCCCTGGCCGTAGGGGCCGCCGGTCCAGCCGGTGGAGACCAGCCAGCAATCGACGTTGTAGCGGGCGATCAGCTCGCGCAGCAGATTTCCGTACTCGGACGGATGGCGCGGCATGAACGGGCCGCCAAAGCAGGTGGAGAAGGTGGCCGAAGGTTCGGTGACGCCTTTCTCGGTGCCGGCAACGCGCGCGGTGTAGCCCGAGAGGAAGTGATACATCGCCTGCGCCGGGGTCAGCTTGGCAATCGGCGGCATGATGCCATAGGCGTCCGCCGTCAGCATGATCAGGTTCTTGGGCTGGCCGCAGCGGCCCGTCAGCGAGGCGTTCGGGATCGCTTCGATCGGATAGGCGCCGCGCGAATTCTCGGCGAGCGCGGCGGAGTCGAGGTCAAGCTCGCGCGTGGTGGGATCCATCACGACGTTCTCGAGCACAGTGCCCCACTGTTTCGTGGTTGCGTAGATTTCAGGCTCGGCTTCGGCCGACAGCTTGATCATCTTGGCATAGCAACCGCCTTCAAAATTGAAGAGGCCGTTTTCCGACCAGCCATGCTCGTCGTCGCCGATCAGCGTGCGCGAAGCATCGGCCGAAAGGGTCGTCTTGCCGGTGCCCGACAGGCCGAAGAAGATGGCGGCGTCGTCCTTGTCCGAGGTGTTGACCGAGCAATGCATCGGCATCACGCCCTGGTTTGGCAGGAGGTAGTTGAGGATCGTGAAGACGGATTTCTTCGTCTCGCCGGCATAGGACGTGCCGCCGATGAGGACGAGGCGTTTCGCGAAGTTGACGGCGATCACCGTTTCGCTGCGGCAGCCATGCTTCGCCGGATCGGCGCGGAAGCTAGGGCAGTTGATGATCGTGAATTCGGTTTTGAAGCCTGCCAGTTCGTCCGTGGTCGGAAGACGCAGCAGGTGGCGGATGAAGAGGGAGTGCCAGGCGTACTCGGTGACGACCGTTACGGGCAGGCGGTAGTCAAGGTCTGCGCCGCCGAACAGGTCCTGCGAGAACATGTCCTGCTTCGCGATATGGGCTTTAAAGTCCGTCCACAGAGCTTCGAAATGCTCCGGCGACATCGCGGCGTTATTGTCCCACCAGACGGTGTTCTCGGTCATCGCGTCGCGCACCGTGAACTTGTCCTTGGCGGAGCGGCCCGTGTGCTGGCCGGTTTCGACGACGAGAGCGCCGCCTTTGGCCACGCGCGATTCGCCCGAAGCGACCGATGTTTCGTAGAGGCGTGCTTCGTTCCAGTTCTTCCGAACGGATTTCGGCTGCACGCCCAGCTCTGCCAGGATTGCTACTGTGTCGCTCATTTTACCCTCGTATTGCACCGATCATTCGGCCGCCCCCGGCCTCATCACCTTGCGCCCATTAGCGCGCTGGAAGGCGGATTTGCAACAAGCATGCCCACGCAAGATTGGCTGCGTCGCAGCAATTCAGCGTGATATTTTCAGGCCGCCCGAAATGTACTTCGTTGTCATTCTTGGGGAGCGCTAACATGCCGCAGCGTGTTCGCGTCTTGAGCAAAAAGTGTGCGATTCCGGGTCAGTGCCTGACTGCTTGCACAAAGCCGGCAACCGCATGCTCCGTGGCAGGATGAGTTTACCTTTCCCGCCTGGTGCCGCCTGAACGCATCCAGCTTTGCGCGGCCTCGGTCAGCGGGGAGGGCAAAGCGTCCAGCGCGAACCAGCCCCAGCCGCCATGCTTCTCCGGCTCGAGGACCGACGGCGTGCCGGAGACAATGCGGGCATCGTAAACCGGCGCAATCCAGTGGCGTCCATCGCCGGCGTTGATCGTCTCGGCGATGCAGGCGAGGCCAAGGATCTCGATCTCGATGCCCAGTTCTTCGGCAATTTCGCGCCGCGCGGTTTCCGCGGCAGGTTCACCGAAATCGATCTTGCCGCCGGGCAATCCCCAGGCGCCGGCTTCGGGCTGGCGTAGGCGCTGGATCAGCAACAGGCGACCGTCAGAATCAAGGATGGCTGCACCGCATCCGGCTTCGGGTTTCTGGTCGGTCATCTGTTCACTCCGGCTCGGGCGGGTGATGTTCGGAGTCAGGACCGGACGCAACAAAAAAGGCCGCCGCGGTGCTTCCGCGACGGCCCGAGGAGAGGCTTGGAGAGATCGAGCCTTATTTCTTTGCAGCGGTGTTGCACTCGGCCAGTTCGTCGGCAGTCAGTTCCGACTTGGTGTTGCGCAGTGCGGTCAGTTCGCCGACCTGTTTCGCGATCTTCTTGCAGATGCGGACGGTCGGCGCCTTGCGGTCGAGTTCGGCCGAGCACTTGGTGCCTTCGCAGGACCAGACGACGCTTTCGGCGACGACGCGCTTGGACGAAACCGGGTTGGCGGTCTCGAAGGTGTAGGAGTTGCTGGCGAAAGCCGGGGCGGCGATGGCCGCGAAAGCTGCGGCGGCGACGATGGAACGGAGCATGGGAGGGTGCCTTGTCGTTCGGGGTTGAAACTGCATTCGGTGAAGTGAGGCGGGTTGCCTGTATGTATGAGTAAGGAACGCTGAATAATTCGTCAAGCGTTCAGAGTGCCGAATTCAGAATTATTGGAGAACGGTTCGTTCCGCTTGGCGAAATATCGGTGAAAGCTGCCCCGGCGGCACAAATTGCCCGCTCGCCTGGCGGGCGTATGGTGCTCTCAGGCCCATGAGGCAAGGGAGGAAAACATGGATTTCAACATTCCGAAGGACATCGCCGACTATCTCGTCGTGCTCGACAAGTTCATCGAGGACGAGATCAAGCCGCTGCAGGCGCAGGACGATAACGAGCGATTCTTCGACCATCGCCGTGAATGGGCGCGCACCGATTTCGACAATGGCGGCCTGCCGCGCCCGGAATGGGAAGAGCTGCTGCGCGAAGCCAAGAAACGCGCCGATAAGGCCGGCCACCTGCGCTACGCCCTGCCGAAGGAATTCGGCGGCCAGGAAGGCACCAATCTCGGCATGGCGATCATCCGCGAACATTTCGCCAAACAGGGCCTCGGCCTGCACAACGATTTGCAGAACGAGCACTCAATCGTCGGCAACTTCCCGCAGATCCTGATGCTGCGCGACTTTGCGCGGCCGGACCAGAAACACCTCGCCATCGAAGCGCTGGAAGGAAAGTTCCGCGCCTGCTTCGGCCTCACCGAGCCGCATCACGGTTCGGACGCCACGCACATGGAAACCCGCGCGGTGCGCCACAAGAAAGACGGCAAGGACGGCTGGCTGATCAATGGCGAGAAGATGTGGATCACCGGCATGCATGTCGCCAGCCACATCATGCTGTTCTGCCGTACCAGCGGAAATGACGGCGACGCGAGAGGTATCACCTGCCTGCTCATCCCGGCGCGCGATCCCGGCGTGATCATCGAAGAGTATTTGTGGACTTTCAACATGCCGACGGACCATCCGCGCCTGACCATCAAGGATGTGTGGGTGCCGGAAGATGCCGTGTTCGGTCCGCCGGATGGCGGCCTCGCGCTCGCCCAGCATTTCGTGCACGAAAACCGCATCCGCCAGGCGGCCTCTTCCTGCGGCGCGGCGATCTATTGCATCAATGAGAGCGTGAAATACGCACTGGAGCGCAAGCCCTTCGGCAAGCCGCTCGCCACCAACCAGGCAATCCAGTTCCCGCTGGTCGAACTCGCGACGCAGGCCGAGATGCTCCGTCTGCTGATCTTCAAGACAGCCTGGGAAATGGACCAGATGTCGAAGCCGGAAGTGGCGATCAAACTCTCCGACAAGGTGTCGATGTGTAACTACTACGCCAACCGTCTCGTCTGCGAAGCAGCCGACCGGGCGATGCAGGTGCATGGCGGCATCGGCTATTCCCGCCACAAGCCGTTCGAGCACATCTACCGCCACCACCG
>DNFL01000260.1:8422-8805 GCA_003486945.1 Hyphomonas sp.
CCACCGCCGCTACCGCATCACGGAAGGCTCTGAGGAAATCCAGATCCGTAAAGTCGCCGGCCACCTCTTCGGCTTCATGGGCCCCGCAAAACACGGCCAGCGCACCGGCGAAACCGGCAAGGACGGCAAGAGCACCGAGCCGACGGATTTCGCGATTCGCTGAAATTACAAGGCAGCAGGGCAGGGCCTCCGCTTCGCTGCGGAGGCCCTTTCCATTCGAGCTGTAGTCAATCGATGCGGTAGCGCACCGGCAGGCTTTTCAGGCCGGAGACAAAGTTTGCGCGTGTGTTCTTCGGCTCGCCGGGAAGGTCGATGGATTTCAGGCGCGGGAGCAATTCATTGAACAGCGCTTTGCTCTCCATGCGCGCCAGGGGCATGCCGAG
>DNFL01000078.1 GCA_003486945.1 Hyphomonas sp.
GAAGCGCATGGTTCGGAGGAGCGTCTGGCGGTCGTTGCTGGCGGGGCTGCTGGCGCTGGCGGGCGCTGGGCCGGTAGCGGCGCAAGCTTTGCCGCTGGAGGGTTTTGAAGACGCGATCCATCACTGGCAGATGAAGCGCGGCGCGGACTATGCGCGGCATGCGCCGGACGAGGTGGCGGCGATCGCGGACAATCTGCTGCTGATGCAGCGGGACCATGGCGGCTGGGTGCAGAACCGGGATCCGCTGCAGGTGTTGTCGCATGAAGATACAGCGGAGATTTTGGCTGCTAAGGGCGAGGCGCGCGGGAGTTTCGACAACCGGAACGTCTTTACACAGATTGAATACCTGGCAGGTGCATTTTCGCAGACAGGGGATGTGCGCTACCTTGCGGGTGCATCTGCGGGACTTGACTATCTTCTGCGCCATCAGTTCGCCAGTTGCGGAGGCTGGCCGCATACAGTGCCGCCCGAGAATGACTATCAGGGCAGGATCACGGTGGCGGATGAGGTGTTCTCGGGCCCGCTGATTTTGTTGCGGCGTATTTCCGGTGCTGCGCCGCCGCTGGATGTATTCGACGAAGCCACGCGCGAGCGGGCTGCAGCTGCGCTGTCTGCGGGTGAGGCGTGCCTCCTGCGCCTTCAGGTGCGTCAGGGCGACCGGCTGACCGGATGGGCGGGGCAGTATGATCCGGTGACGCTGGAGCCGATGGGCGGGCGCAGTTTCGAACTTCCGGCGATTGTTTCGCAGGAAACGGTTGAGATGGTGCGCTACCTGATGACGATAGATGATCCGCCTCCGGAGGTTGTTGCCAGCATTGAAGGGGCGACTTCCTGGCTCAGGCGGAGCGCGATCGAGGGTGTCCGGCTGGAGACCGTTTCGCTGGACA
The DNA here is from genome assembly GCA_003486945.1 of Hyphomonas sp. GTDB lineage: Bacteria > Pseudomonadota > Alphaproteobacteria > Caulobacterales > Hyphomonadaceae > Hyphomonas. The sequence goes on from DNFL01000078.1 coordinate 888, forward strand.
AGGCGGAAGAATATGCCTTCCACAACGCGAAGTTTGACCGGCGGCTGATCCGAGATGAGGGCGCGCCGCTGCTCTGGGCCCGGTTTTATGACCTTGAGGAAAATACAGTTGTTCTCGCCAATCGCGACGGGGTGCGGGTCGAGCGGTATGACCAGATCCATCCGGAGCGGCGCACGGGATACAGCTGGTATGGCGATTGGCCGGCGAAGCTGATCGCAAAGGAATATCCGAAATGGAAGTGCCGCGTGGAAGGTGCGCGTCCGGACGGCAAGCCATGCACCTGACGCGCCGGCATATGCTGGCGGCGATGGCCGCTGTGCCGCTCGCAGGGCGGGCGGCAGCGGCCGGTGACCCGGTGGTGGTGACGTCCCACGGGCCGGTGCGGGGGCTAAGAGAGAGCTGCGTTTTCGTGTTTCGCGGGGTGCGGTACGGCGCGGATACCGCGCTGACGCGGTTTGCAAAACCGACGCGGCCGGAAACCTGGACAGAGATTGTTCCGGCTACGGAGTATGGCGCGTCTGCGCCGCAGCGGGGCGGGGAGGCGGCGCAGTCCGAAGACTGCCTGTTCCTGAATGTGTGGACGCCGGAAGCGGGCGAGGGCGGGCGGCGCCCTGTGATGGTCTACATCCATGGCGGGGCGTACAATTCCGGCTCGGGGTCCGACTTTCTGTATGATGGCGCGCGGCTGGCAGCGGCGGGGGATGTGGTGGTGATCACCCTCAATCACCGCTTGAATGCTTTTGGCTATCTCTATCTCGATCCGTTTCCGGATTCCGGGAATGCGGGGCAGTGGGACATCTTTCTCGCGCTCGAATGGGTGCGGGAGAATGCGGCGGCGTTTGGCGGAGACCCGGCGTGCGTGATGGTGTTTGGCCAGTCGGGCGGCGGGGCGAAGATTGCGACGCTGATGGCGGCGCCTGCTACGGCGGGATTGTTCCATTCCGTTGCAACGATGAGCGGGCAGCAGGTGACCGCATCCGGGCCGTTGAATGCGGCGCGGCGGACCCGGGCCTTCCTGGCGGCGCTGAAGCTGAAGCCGGAAGAGGCCGGGCGGCTGGTTGAGATGCCGGCGGCGCGGATGGTCGAGGCGCTAGGCGCGCGCGATCCGCTGGACGAGACGCAGGGGCTGTATTTCGGGCCGGTGCTGGATGGGCGGCTGCTGACGCGGCATCCGTTCTGGCCGGATGCGCCGGCGCAATCGGCGCGTATTCCGATGATCCTCGGCAATACGCGTGACGAGACACGCACGCTGATCGGGCGGCGGGAGCTGGAGATGTTTGATCTCGGCTGGGACGCGCTGCCGGCAGCGCTGGCGCGGCATATGCGGACGGATATCGACCCGGCGCTGGTGGTGGCCACCTACAGGGTGGCTTATCCGGAATATTCGCCGGGCGAAGTGTTCTTTGCGGCGACGACCGCGGGCCGGTCTTGGCGCGGGCAGGTGGAAGAGGCGGACGCAAGGGCACGCCAGGGCGCGCCGACATGGGTCTACCGGTTTGATCTTCCGTGGACGGATGACGGCGGGCGATGGGGCGCGCCGCATACGGCCGATATTGGTTATGCATTCGGCAATCTGGACAGGGCCGGGGCGATGCCCGGCGAGGCGGAGGCGGCGCGGCGCGTGAGCGACCAGCTGATGCAGGCTTTCATCTCGCTGGCGCGGACCGGAACACCGGAGCATTCGGGCATGCCGCGCTGGCCGCAGTATCGCATACCCGCGCGCGAGACGATGATTTTCGATGCCGAGACACGCGTGGAGCGTGATCCGCGCGGTGTAGAGCGGGCACTGTTTGCGACCGTTCCGTTTATCCAGTGGGGCACCTGATGGCCCGATGCAGACAGGGAGATAGATGATGAAGTATCGAAACGCGCTGATTTTGGCTGTGTTGTTTGGCGTTGTGGCGGCGTGCGGCGAAACGCCCGAGCCAGTCGTAGAGGCAGCGGCCGAAGTGGAGATCACGGAGGTTGCGCCGGCGGACATGCCTGCTGATGTGCGCGCGCTGGCAGAAGGCGCAGCAGAGGGTTTCGTCGTCACCGAAGTCCTGAAGAAAGTGCGCGACGGGCGCACCTACTATGATGTCGAAGGCGAGTTGCCGGATGGCAGCGAGATCGAGTTCGATATCCTGATGACGGATACCGGGCCGGAGATCGTCGAGATCCAGCGCGACCTTGACTGGGCGGATGTGCCCGAAGCCGTGCGTGAAGCAGCGGAGGCGGCCGAGCCGGGCGCTGTGCCGGCGCGTGTGATCGAAAGTACGCAGACGGACGGTGTAATCATCTACGAACTGTTTGCGCCCGGTGCGCCAGCGGACCCGGCGATGGAAGTTTCGCTGAGCCCGGAAGGCGAAGTGAACGTACTGGCCGAGCGCTGGCCGCACTAGAGCGCGCGGTAGTTGACCTTTCGGAATACCGCCTCGCCCGCGCCGGATGCGTAGATACCGGGACGGAGGCTGAGGAAGTCGCCATCGGTATTGTGGTGGTAGCCTGAGACTTCCATCTGCACGGGGTATTTCTGCCAGCCGGCGCCATCGACGCTGGTGTGGATGGTCACGATGTGGCGATCGTTCCGGATGCGGATGAAAAGGCGGCGGCCATGACCATCGGGCGCGCGGCCACGGCGCTGGCGGCCATAGCGATGCATGACGAGGCCGTTCGCGTCGAATCCGAGGCCGACGTAAAGGCGTTTCGAATAGAAGAGCAGGAGGCCGGCTTCGGCGGCTTCGCCGACTTCGATTTCGGTTTCGACTTCATAGGCAAGATCGCCGCAGACGAAGCAGAGGGGCGAGGAGTCGGTGGGGCTGGTGCCTTTTGCCGCGAGAGCGAGGCCAGATGGTGTGAGGCGCAAGCGGGCAGTTTCGTCCTGATCCGGATTGTAGAAGGCCCAAAGTGTGCCGAGGCGATTGGTTGAGAAGTCGTCTGACAGGGGCTGGGCATGGCTGTGGCCTGCGGATACGGCGGGCTTGCGAAGGGGGAACGAAAGATCGCCGCCTTTCACAGCGGGCCAGCCGTCTGCTGTCCACTCGAACGGATCGAGAAGCATCTGGCGGCCGAGTGTCCAGAAGCCGTTTTCGTAGCCGTGATAAGCCATCCACCAGTCTCCCGCCGGGCCTTCGACGAGTGTGGCGTGGCCGCGCGACCACCATTTTTCTTCCGCAGACCATGTGCGGACAATGGGGTTGTACGGACAATCTTCCCACGGACCATGTATCGAGCGGGACCGCGCGGCGATGACCATGTGGCCGGTGGGCGGCCCGGCTGTGCCGCCGACGGCGGTGATCATGTAGAACCAGTCACCGCGCCGGGTAATTTTCGGTCCTTCGGGAGCGAAAGCTTCGACGGTCCAGTCATCGGGATAGCGCCAGGGATCGTAGACATGCTCGACCGGGCCATCGGTGGCGAGGCCGTCATCGGTGAGGCGCACACGGTCGCCGCCGGAGAGGAAAAGGTAGCGCTTGCCATCTTCGCCGACGGCGTGACCGGGATCGATATGGCCGGGAAGGAAAAGGTCTGCGGGCTCGCTCCATGGGCCTTCGATGCGGTCGGCCCAGATGACATAGTTGGAGCGATAGTTAGGGAAGCGGGCGGGGATGTAGAGATAGTAGCGGCCTTCATGCTTGCAGAGTTCCGGCGCCCAGACGGAGCCGATGGGCGCGTGCAATGCTGCGGTGACCGGTGACCAGTTTACGAGATCGGTGGACTTCCAGATGACGAGGCCGGGATAGGCGTCGAAGCTGGAGAAGGTCATGTACCAGGTGTCGCCGTCGCGCAGCACGGTCGGATCAGGGCGGTCACCGGAGAAGACGGGGTTGAGGAAGCGGCCATCTCCGAGATCGGCGCGGCGCTGGCCTTCGAAACCGCGCGGCCAGGCGAGATGTGACCAGCGCTCGCCGGAGGGTGAGAGCAGGCCTTCATCCGGCCAACCGCCGGGCGCGGGCGGTTTCAGGCCGCTGGCGCACGCGGCGATGGGAAGGGATGAGAGGCCGGCGAGAGCCATGCGGCGGGTCAGGCGCATTGTTCAGGGTCCTTCAGGTGATCTGCAGGCGGAGAATACAAAACCGCCGGCTCGGGGGGGCGAGCCGGCGGCCAGTAAGGAGCAAGAAGGACGGCGCGGAGGGAGGGTTTGTTCCGCGCCGGTCCAGATCAGGCCCTAGTAGCGATAGCGGACGCCGAACACGAACTCGCGGCCCGTGTGCTCATAATTGAGGCTGTTCTGGCGTGTGCTGGAAATCCAGCGCTCGTCATAGACGTCCGTGAGGTTGATGGCCTCGAAGGTCAGCACGATCTTGTCAGACAGCTCGTAGGAGGCCGAGAAGTCGAGGTTGAGCGTCGCGGCCTTGCCTTCCACGTCGTTGCCGCTCGCGGCAGGAACGGTGGTGAGGTATTCGTCACGCCAGGTGCTCGAGATACGTGCCTCGAACGGGCCGCGCTCGTAGTAGAGCGTTGCCGAGAGCGATTCCGGAGACTGGCCGACGAGCGGCTGGGTCACGGTTGCGCCGGTGTTGACGTTGATGATGTAGTCAAACTCCGAGTCGATCTTGGTGTAGCTGAGCAGACCGCCGAAGCCCTTGAGAGGCTCAGGGATGAAGTCGAAGTTGAACGGCGTCTGCGCCGTGAGCTCGATCCCGTTCAGCACGCCGCCAGGCGTGTTGACGAAGGTGGTGACGTTGAAGATGTCGTCCGGCGTGACGCCCGGCCCGAGCAGGGAGTTCGGGAAGCCCGTCTCCGAGTAGGGGATCGAGCGCAGGAGGCGCTGGTTGAAGCTCTCGATGTTCTTGCGGAACACCGCGACCGAGAACAGCGCTTCATCATAGGGGTACCATTCCAGCGAGAGGTCCACGTTGTTGGAGCGGATCGGCTCGAGGAACGGGTTACCGGCGGTGAGCGACAGGCCGGGCGGGCTCGCATCAATCGAGCCGCCGGGCGTGAGTGCGGTGAGGTTGGGGCGCGCCATCGTCTTGGCCGCAGCGACGCGGAAGATGACATTCTCGACCGGCTCGACAACGACAGTCATGGCGGGAAGCGTGTCTTCATACTTGAAGTTCACGGTTTCCGGGTTGCCGCTGAGAATGCCGTTGGCAGTGAGGTCGGTTTCGACATAGCGCACGCCGACATTGCCACGCACCGGGATGTAGCCGAGGTCGGCATTCCAATCGACCTGCACATAGGCGCCGGTGGATTTTTCAGTCGCGCCGCGGGTTTCGCCAGCGAACTGCGTGAGGCGCCAGTCGCCATACTGGTTGATGCAGTTACAGTCGAACTCGAGGATCGATTTCAGGGCGTTGAGGTCCGGAATGATCCAGCTGGTCGGTGTGCCTGCCGGCAGGCTCATGCCCCGGCCGAAATTGGTGAGCACAGTGGTGTAGTCAGCCTGCGTGTAACCGTTCGCGGCCAGTGCGGCGAGGGTTGTGGCCGTCACGCCTTCGCTGGCCTTGCGGTTTTCCCGTACGTTGAAGCCGAACTCCTTGTACGAAACGCCGCCGCTGACCGTGAAGATGTCGTTCACGTCATAGGCAAGATCTAGCCGCGCCGTTTCATAAGTGTTCAGCGTCTTGTTGGGACGCAGACGGATGATCGACGCATCACCGAGGGCCGTGGACGAGGAGAACACATAATTGGCCGGATTGGTGACGTCGAAATTGTAGTTGAAGTAGGGGAGGCCGGGGTTCGAGTAGTCATACTGGTAGCCGTCGACATCATAGACTTCGAGAGAGATGGTCGTCTGCTGCGAGTTGCTGCCGATAGCGCGCGAAACGCCGGCCATGCCCGAGAGGCGCAGGTTATCAGAGATCTCGGATTCAAAGCCAAGAGAGTTCTGGAAGAACTCCGTGGACAGAACGTCGATACGCTGTTCGGTCCGGATATCCACATCGTTGAATGTGCCGGAAACGAGCGTACGGTTATCGTCCACGACGCCCGAAACAAGGTCAACGGCGCGCAGGCCCTGCACGCCGGTTTCCCGGGCGAAGGAGATGACTTCGAGGAACTCTTCAGAGCGGGTCTGATCGAGCTGCGCATAGAGAGAGTCGAACGTGAACTCGGTGCCTTCCCAAGGTTCAAACTGCAGCGCGCCGGTGATGCCGAGGCGTTCACGGTCGTACCCGATGCGCCCATAACGCGGGATGCGTGGGTGGGCGCCATTTGCGGCGGCGAGGGCCGCGGCTGCGCCGGTCAGGACAGTGCCGTCAGCGGTCGTGACGGTGCCAACGGACTGGTAGCAGCGGGTGAGGTTCACATACGGCGCGACGCAGCCATCGTCGGCCGGAACGCGGAAGCGACCCGTGCTGGAGCCTTCTTCGAATGTGTTGCGCGTGGAGTACGCCACCGAAACCAGTGCGCCAAGGCGGCCGTCGAGCCAGGTGTTGGAAACGAGGCCGGTGATGCGCGGATCGGTTTCTTCGGAGAGGTCGTTGTAGGAGGCCTGAGCGCCCGCGGCGAAGGTGAAGCCGTCATAGTCAAACGGCTTGGCGGAGCGCAGGTGAACCGTTGCACCGAGGGAGCCTTCATCCGTGCGCGCATCCTGCGACTTCGCGACCTTTACGCTGGTGAAGAGATCCGCGGCGAAGACGTTGAAGTCGAACTGGCGGTTGCGGTTGGCGCGGCCGTCGCGGCCACCTGTGGTCGCCAGCGCTTCCATGCCGTTGATCTGGACACGGACGAAGTCCGAGCTGAGGCCGCGAACACTGATCGAGCGGCCTTCGCCGCCGTCACGGTCGATCTGCACGCCGGGAACGCGCTGCAGCGCTTCTGCCAGGTTCAGATCGGGGAAATCTGCAATGTCTTCCGCGCTGATCGCATCGACGATGCCGGTCTCGTTGCGCTTGACTGCGATGGCCTGCTGAAGGCTTTGCCGGAAGCCGGTGACGACAACAGTTTCCTGCCGGGCTTCGGATTCATCGGTTGCGTCTTGCTCCTGCGCCGTCGCGGAGCCGGCCATCAGGCCGACAGCCGCCGCGCCCATGAGCAGGCGGAAATTGAAGCTTGTGTCTCTGAAACGCATCTTTGCTCTCCTCCCAGGATTGAGCGTTGGTCATTCGGCGACGTCCTGCAAGGGCAGCCGCTCATTATGTCACCGGTAGCATAATTGTTTATGTCACCGGTAGCAATTGCAAAACTTTCAGTCCCTTCATCTTTCGTCACATTCCTGTCGAGTGTTGCAGAAAGGTCGCCCTGATCAGGCGGGATTGGATGGCAGGCTTACGCCGGATGCGGCGCGTACGGAGCATTCGATGGCGGGCATGCCGGCCATTTCGATTGTGGCGTGCTGGCCGGGACGGATTGAGTGAACGCCCGTGACCGCGCCGGTGGAAATCTGCATGCCGCGGCGGATGGGCAAACCTCTGCGCGCGCAAATCTCAAGCAGGGCACGGAACGATTCCAGCGGCCCGCCAGGGATGGATGCCGCGTCAGCAGCGCCGGCCTCGACGCCGTCAATCAGGGTGCGGAGGTGCCAGTCGGACGGATTTTGCGTGCGCCAGCCTTTGATCACAGAACCTAGGATCAGGCCATTATTGTTGCCGAAATCAGAAATTGTGACGAGCGGCCCGTGGTCGTTGATTTCAGCCAGCGGACTGGACGCGACTTCAACGCCGATTCGCAATGTTTCTATGAGGTTTTCGGCTTCTTCAAGGGTCCAGTTGAACTTGCTAGCGGGGGCGTCTGCCGCCGCTTCAATGACGATTTCGCCTTCAATTGCGCCGAATCCGCCGGGAATGACGTGAACAGT
>DNFL01000358.1 GCA_003486945.1 Hyphomonas sp.
GGCGTGGGAGCTGCAACAGGGGGCGGCGGCGGCACCGGCGCAGGCATCGGAGGCGGCGCCGCCGACGGCGCAGGAGGTGGCGGTGGTGGTGGTGGAGGCGGCACTGCCTCCAGAACCTCAAGCTCGCCATCATCCGTCATCGGCAATTGCTGCTGATCGTCCGGGAGAGGCGGCGGCGCGCTCATCCGCGTGCGCGTGCGCTGCGGCTGGACCGGTGCTTCGGAAACGCTCTGCAGCGGGAAGGCCGTGCGGTAGAGGGAGCAATCCTCCTCAGCCGGCCGAAGGCCGACATTTACCCGGAAATATTCGAGCCCGTCGGGCACGCTGCCATACCGGCGGCGCTCCAGCGCCCGCAGTTCCGGATTGGCCTCTGCCAAGGCACAGACAATGTCGCCGAGGATGAAGGGATTGTCGGAATAATAATTGTGGCCGAGCCCGAACAGCTCGGTCGCGATGCCGGTCGCGTCGACAGTCTGGTAGTAGGGATTGGCGCGGATGAACGGCTTGTCGCCATTCGTATCGCCCAGGCGCAGCTTGTTGTTGACGACACGGGAGACGTGCAGCGCGCGGTCGGCATCCGAGGTGTAGATGGTGATATTTGCCTGCAGGTTATCGAGGATTCCGGTCGTCGCTTCGAAGATGTCGCGATCGACATCGGCGGCCACGAGGATGATACGGAACTCGATATCGTCGCGGCTTTTCCGTTCGAGATAGTCCGACGCGTAGGATTCCAGCGCCTCGGTGAGGATACGGTTGCCCATCGAATGCGCGACGATGTTGATCCGCCGGATCTGCGCATTGCCGGTGAGCACGTCGAGGAATTCCTCGAGATAAGGCGCCGCCGCCAGCGAGCGGTCCTGATCACCTTTATAATGGTTTAGCGAAATCTGCCCTGCCGAGGGCCAGCTGAACAGCATCGGCACGCCGACATCGAAGATGCCCCGCCGCGACAGGTCGACTGATAGCTGCGCCGACCGGATCAGGGCATCGTCGAAAGGCGTGTTGAACCCGTGCACGAACAATAGGGCGGACTCCGAGCTGCGCGCCGCCAGCGCCTGATCCATTTCCGCCAGGAAGGCCTCACGCCCTGCCCGGGTAATCCGTGTCAGGAAGACATACTTTGCAAGCTCGGAAGGCTCTTCCGGCGGTGGGCCTTCAAGGATCGGCGTCTCGCCTCGGTCCCGGCTGCCGCCTTCCTCGATCAACTTCGGCAGCCACACATCGGCACGCCCGAACAGCAGCTGGCCGGCATCGTCCGATGTGGCCTTGCGGACATCCGTCTCCTCCGCCGCTCCGGGCTCCTGCCCCTCCAGCGCAAGGTCGCGGTTAGTGCCGAACAGCACGCGCACACAGTCCACCGCGTTCTGCGTCGCCGGTGTCAGCAGCGCGGCACAATCGGTTCCGAAGTCCGGATGATACTTGGTCGGTTGCGGCTTCAGCAGGAAATAGCCGCCCACAGCGCCCGCGCCCGCCAGCCCCAGAAGCAACAATATCAGCAGGAGCCACCGCATCACGCCCACCTCGCAAAACCTGCCTGCGAAACATCATAGACCCATGACCAATTCAAGGCACATGGCGGTCCCGGTTCGCCTCATTCAACTCCGCACTTGCGTCGCACGCGGAATGTTTTAACGCTCCGCAACATGACGGGGCCATGACATCTGGGGGAGACCGGGCGAATGATCTTTGCGCTGGCGGCTTATATTATCCTGCAATTCGCAATCGCACTCTGGGCCAGCCGGTTCGTCAATTCAGAAGCAGACTACTTCGTCGCCGGGCGGCGCTTTGGCCTCCTGATGGTCGGCGTGTCGGTCTTCGCCACCTGGTTCGGGGCAGAGACCGTGATGGGGGCCTCTGGCGCCATCGCCGAAGAAGGCCTCGCGGGCGGACGGGCCGACCCGTTCGGCTACACGATCTGCCTGATCGGCATGGCGCTCTTCCTCGCCTACAAGCTGCGCGATGCCGGCGTGATGACCTTCCCGGACTTCTTCGAGCAGCGCTTCGGCGCCCGCGCCGAGGTCACCGCCGCCATCCTGACCATCCCGACTTCGATCATCTGGGCCTCGGCGCAACTGCTGGCGATGGGCCAGATCATTTCCGAAACCGCCGCGATCAGCCTGAACATCGCCCTGTTCGGCGGCGCGGTGATCATCATCGCCTACACCACCATCGGCGGCCTGCTTGGCGATGCGATGACCGACATGGTGCAGGGGGCCGTGATGATGGTGGGTCTGACCATCCTTCTGATCACCATCCTCGTCTCCGGCGACTTCTCCTTCGGCCAGATCACGCCGGAACAGTTCGATCTCTTCACCTATGATGAGGAAGGCACGCGCGAATCCTGGCTGTCGGCGCTCGACACCTGGATGGTGCCGATCCTCGGCTCGCTGGTGGCGCAGGAGGCGATATCGCGTTTCCTCGGAGCCAAAACCGCCAGCATCGCCCGCAAAGGCTGTTTCCTCGCCGCCGGGCTCTACCTCGTGTTCGGCTCGATCCCGCTGATGATCGGACTGCTCGGCCATTCTGCCGGCTTCGAGGCCGGCTCCACCGACAGCTACCTGCCGGAACTGGCCAAGCAATATCTCTCGCCGGTGATGTATATCCTGCTTATGGGCGCCATCATCTCGGCGATCCTGTCCACCGTGGACACGACCCTGCTGGCGGTCTCTGCCATCGCCCAGCGCAACCTGATCGACCCCATCGCCCGCGACCTGCCCGAGCCGCGCAAGCTAATGCTCGGCCGTTCGCTGACCCTGTTGGCGGGCCTGATGGCCTACGCCATCGCGGCCTCCGGCGAGACCATCAAGGGCCTTGTCGAGATCGCCTCCTCATTCGGCTCGGCCGGCATCGTGGTGGCCCTGCTGATCGGCCTGCACTCCGGCTATGGCCGGGAAAAGGCGGCGCTGGCCGCCCTGTTTGCCGGTGCGGTGCTCAGTTTCCTAGGCTATGGCATGCCCGCTTGGTTCGTCGGCCTCTTTGATGAGGCCGCCGCGGAGACCATGCCGCTGTGGACACAGGGCTTTGAAGGCTCGTTCGTGATCTCTGTTCTGGCCGCGCTGGGCGCCTATATCGGCGTCGCGGAGCTTGAAAAGCGCGGGATTGTCACCGGGGGACAAAAAGAAAGCCCGGCTGCATCCTGAGACGCGCCGGGCTGAAGTGGGGTCCTGTTAGGGGGGAGGAAACGCCCAATCGGAGGAATGATCGGGTTATGCCCAGGACCCTTGGCATGACCCCTAGATAGGCGCTTTACGCTGCATTGCAACATGCGGCACAGCATCTCAAGCATGCAATTCTGCATGAATTACCGAGAATTCACGATCGTTAACGCATGGGCGGCTTGCGCAGCGGCTCGGTCTCGGTCGTCAGGAAATCCCGGAAGGCGGCGACCCGCTTCGAACGGCGTAAGTCACTGGGATATATGAAATAAAGGTCGAAAGTCGGCCCCGTGATTTCAGGCAGGATCCGCACCAGGCGGGGCAGTGCACTGGCCATGTAATCCGGGACATCGGCAATGCCGAGCCCTGCATCCACGGCCCGCATCATCGCGAAAACGTTATTCACCTTCAGGGTCGCCGGACGGGGGGGTGCGTCATCGCGCCCTACCCGGCAGGCAAAGCTCATTTCCTGCAGCGGCGTCGAGTCGTCGCCGTAAGCGATGATCCGGTGATTATCGAGGTCCTGCGGCGTGCGCGGCACGCCGTGCACCTTCAGGTATTCCGGGGAGGCATAGAGGTTCGTGGCCACCGTGCCGAGTTTGCGCTGGATGAGGTCTGCCTTGTCCGCAGCCCAAAGGCGGATGGCGCACTCGGCCTCCAGCTTCAGCAGGTCATATTCGTACTGATCATTGAGGCGCAGGTCGAGGTGAAGGTCCGGGTGGCGGCGCACGAAACCGCCGAGGCGCGGCACCAGCCAGGTGGATCCGAACGCAACCGGCGCAGACACGATCAGCTCGCCTTGCGGGGTCTCCTGCTGGTCCCGCAGCGCCGTGTTGGCCGACTGGGCCGCAGTCGCCATATCAATGGTCGACCGGTAGAGCGTGTGGCCACTATCGGTCAGCACGAGACCGCGGGCATGGCGCTGGAACAGGGAGACGCCGAGCTGTTCCTCCAGCGCCGCGATCTGGCGTGACACGGCCGATTGCGAAATGCCCAGCCGCTCGCCGGCCAGCGTCAGGCTGCCTGCCTCGGCAGCCGCATGAAACGAACGCAGCTTACCCCAATCCATGATCCGATCCTGCGCCTCCACCTGAACGCGGCACGATCGATAACACTCAACGCTCAATTCGATTTATTCAAGGCGACGTTGCAGAAGAGGGTGACTTTTTGCTGATTCTACGGGCCTAAATCGCTGCATGAAACTTTAAGGCGAGCCGGGCGGCGGCAATGTTTGATGATTTGTTGAAAACGAATCACTGGTGATTTCGTCAACATGGCCCGCCTTACTGGCTGGCCCAAAGGATACGGGCGATCCAGGCGATTTCGGCAGGGCGGAACTCCCGGGCCGGATAGTCCGGGTTCAGGGAATCCAGGATCACCGTGCGAGAGTTCCTCCGGGCAAGGACTTTCGCCATAACCTCGCCCTCCACCGTCTTCGCCACCACCCGGTCGCCGATCTTCACCTCGGCGCCCGGCGCCACGATGATACGGTCGCCGGCGCGGTAGGCAGGCTCCATCGAGTTGCCGGAAATCTGCAGCGCATACACGGTCTCGTCGCCGAGGCCCGGAAAACGCACCTCGTCCCAGCCCGCCCCGGCCGGAAAACCGGCATCGTCGAAATACCCGTCACGGCCGGCCTGCGCGAAGCCGATCAGCGGTGCGGCGGCGCCCCTGCGCCCCTCGACCAGCGCCGCAAAGTCGTCAAACCCCGCCCCCACGGCGTCCAGAACGCGCGCGAGGCTCTCCGTCGTCGGCCAGCGCGGGCGGCCATCGGCGCCTTCACGCTTGGACGGATTGAAACTCGTCGGATCAAGCCCCGCCCGCTTGGCGAGCCCCGAGGTCGAGAGCCCATTCTGCGCCGCGAGCTGGTCGATCCCGCGCCAGATATCCTTGTGCTGCATGGGAAGGCCCGATTTGAGAATATGGAAATTATTCCTATCGGGAATAATAGCCTAT
>DNFL01000032.1 GCA_003486945.1 Hyphomonas sp.
CAGCCTCTGGGCGACTGGAAGTAGTAGTCACGCTTCGGCGTCGACCGAGCGATGATCTCGATCTGGCGGGCGTTGAGCCCGAACCGTTCATAGGCTTCGCGCATCTGCGGCTCGCCCGCACGCTCATTCGGAAGGAAGACACGCGTCGGGCAGGATTCGATCAGGGCCGGCGCAATGCTGCTCGTGGTTATGTCGGCGAGCGACTGCGTGGCGAACACGACCGCGACATTCTTCTTGCGCAGGGTCTTCAGCCATTCGCGGATACGGCCCGCAAACGCGGTATCATCGAGGAAGAGCCAGGCTTCGTCGAGGATCAGGAGGGTGGGTCTGCCGTCGAAGCGGTCTTCAAGCCGCTGAAACAGGTGGGTGAGGACAGGCAGCGCGGCACCGGAGAGGTGCATCAGCTCCTCCATCTCGAAACAGGCGATATCTGACAGCGCCAGCGTGTCTTCATCGGCGTCCAGAAGCCGTCCGAGGGGGCCTTCGAGCGTGTAGGCTTCGAGCGCGGTGCGCAGTTCACGGTCCTGCAGCATGAGCGAGAGCCCGGTGAGGGTGCGTTCGCTGGGCGGGGCAGAGGCGAGGGCCATCAGCCCTTCCCAGAGCCGGGCTTTCAGCTCGGGCGTGAGTTTGAGGCCCGCCTTTTCGATCAGCCCGTGCAGCCAGTCGGCTGCCATGTTGGCTGCGCGCGGGTTGTCGATGTTCCCGAGTGGCTGCAGGCCTGGCTGACGCGAAGCACCAAACGCGATATGGGTTCCGCCCAAGGCGAGCGTGGTTGCGCGCGCGGAGCCGCCCTTGTCGAAGATGAAGACCTGTGCGCCGGGGTAACGCTGCCATTGCAGGGCGAGCACCGACAGCAGCACAGACTTGCCAGCGCCCGTCGGCCCTACAATCATCGTATGTCCCACATCGCCCGCATGCAGGTTCAGCCGGAACGGTGTTGACCCGCCGGTCTGGGCTTCGATGAGGGCAGGGCCACCCATGTGGCGGTTCCAGGCGTCGCCCGCCCAGACCGCCGAGACCGGGATCATGTGGGCGAGGTTCAGTGTGTGCAGCACCGGCTGGCGGACATTGGCGTAGGGATGACCGGGGAGGCTCCCGAGCCAGGCTTCGACGGCGTTGAGGTTCTCTGCAATGACCGTGAATCCGCGGCCGTTGATGATCCGTTCGAGCGCGCGGGCCTGTTCGTCCGCGAGGCGCGCGTCTTCATGGAGGACCGTGACGGAGGTGGTCACGTAGCCATAGGAGACGAGGTCGCTCCCAAGTTCCTGGAGCGCAGCGTCAGCGTCCTGAGCCTTGTTGTCGGCATCATTGTCGACGAGCGTTGTCGGTTCATTGAACATCGTCTCGCGTAGGATCGCGCCGACCGACTTGCGCTTGGCGGCCCAGTGGCGCCGTTTCTTCGAGAGGAGTTTCTCGGCCTCGGCTTTGTCCATGGCGATGAACCGCGTCACCCAACGATAGCCGAACCCCTGGCGGTTCAGTTCGTCGAGGATGCCAGGCAGCGTCGAGGCCGGATAGCCGAGTACCGTCAGGGTACGGATATGCGCATTGCCGATCATCGGCTCCAGACCGCCGGTGAACGGTTCGTCCGCCAGCACGGCATCGAGGAAGACAGGAAGTTCCGGGACGGCGACGGGGTGGCGCTTCGTCGAGATGGTTGAGTGCAGGTAGGTGAGGGTTTCGCAGTCGGTCAGCCGCGCGATCTCGGGAAGCGCGGTGGACAGGAGGTCGAAGGCCCGTGCGGCATGCTGCTGGAATTCTTCCAGCCGGGCGCGCCAGGCATAGGCGTCTTCTGTTTTCGCCTTGGTGATCAGCACGCTTTCGGCATGACCTGCAAGATCTTCCGGCGGCAGCCAGAGCAGCGTCAGGTAATAGTCGCTCTCATAGCGCACGCCGGCTTCATCTGCAGCAATGGCGCGTTCCTCGTCGACGAGCCAGGAGACCGCATCAGGGAAAGCGCATTCCGGATAAGGCGGCGCTTCCCGGCGGACGGCCTCGAAGAAGAGCGCCCAGCCGGTGCCAAACCGGCGCAGGACATTGTTGAGACGGGCGGTGACGGCGACGAGTTCGGACTCGGTCGAGCTTTCGAGGTCCGGACCCCGATAGCGGAAGCTCGTCTGGAATGCGCCGTCCTTGTTGAGGATCACGCCCGGCGCCACGAGGCAGGCCCAGGGGAGGTAGTCGGCCAGGAGCCGCGGGCGCTCTGCGTATTCTGAGAGGTTCAGCATGAGAGATACTCCTTGTGCCGCATCGCGCGGGCCATGACGGTCATGAAGTCCGGATCGCGGCGGGCCATGAATACGGCCGCAGAATGTCCGCCGATCCAGATAAGGAGGCCGGGGATCCAGAGTTGCAGTCCAAGTCCAACCGCTGCGGCCACAGTCCCGATGACGATGGCCGCCGACCGCGGCGCCCCCGCCATCAGGACCGGCTCGGTCAGGGACCGGCGGACCGGGATCTCGAATCCCTCAGTCATCAGACGAGCGCGCCTCCGCCGAAGGAGAAGAAGGTCAGGAAGAAGCTCGTTGCCGCGAACGCGATCGAGAGGCCGAATACGATCTGGATGAGCTTGCGGAAGCCGCCGGACGTCTCGCCGAACGCGAGGGTGAGACCCGTGATCGTGATGATAATCACGGCCACGATACGCGCGACCGGGCCTTCGATCGAGGAGAGTATCTGGTCGAGCGGGCCTTCCCAGGGCATGCCGGTGCCGGCCGCATGGGCCGGGAGGGCAAGGGCTGCGGTGAGGCCGATGAGCGTCGCAACTACCTGGATGCAGCGTCGATCCGGCGCCGCCGTGAACATCGTCATGTCATGTCTCCGTGTTTGACGAGGGAAAGTTTTGGAAGGACCAGCGGCTCGGTGACGTAGTCACCGCCATTGAAGCCGGAGACGCGCAGCGCCTCTTCAATCCGGCGCGTGCCACCCGTCCGGCTCATGAACACGACCACATCGATGGCTTCGCCAATCAGGTCATGCGGCGGGACCCGCGTGGCTTCTGCGGTCAGCTGTTCGAGGCGCCGCAGCGCGCCGCTGGCAGAATTGGCATGCAATGTCGTGATCCCGCCCGGATGGCCAGTGTTCCAGGCCTTTAGGAGATCAAGCGCCTCGCCGCCGCGAACTTCGCCGACCACAATGCGGTCAGGCCTGAGCCTCAGGGTGGAACGGACGAGCTGCTGCAGGCTGACTGCACCGGGCACGGTCCGCAGGCGAATGGCGTTGGCCGCGGGCGGGTTCAGCTCGCGGGTATCTTCCAGAACGACGATCCTGTCGGGCTCCAGGGAAGGTTCGCGGAGAAGCGCATTGGCGAAGGTTGTTTTACCTGAGGATGTTCCACCCGCGATCAGGATATTGGCGCGGGCCGCGACGGCGTCTCTGAGGGCGAGTGCAAGACTGCGGGACAGCGCACCTGTCTCGGCATAGTCGTCTAGCATGAAGGCTGTTTTGGACGCCTTCCGGATCGAAAAGCAGGGCGCGGTGGAGACCGGCGGCATGATGCCTTCGAACCTCTCACCGCTGCCGGGGAGTTCTGCGGAAATGACCGGCGCGCTCTTGCTGATGCTTTCACCGAGGGAAGACGCAACAAGGCGGATGACGCGCTCCCGGTCTTCGCCGGCGAGTGAGAAGCTGGCGAGCTCGATGCCGATGCCTGCGCGCTCGATCCAGACGGTGCCGTCCGGGTTCGCCATGATTTCGATCGTGGCCGGATCTTCGAGCGCCTCGCGCACGCCCGCGCAGAACGCTGTTCTGAGCATGGCGCTCAGCCTTGTCCCGGTTTCATTCATACGTGTGCTGAGGGTCATCAGAAATCTCGAAGTTTGGTCATGTGTTCCGGCTCCGAACATCTCTGCAGGGCGGCAACGGTTCCAGTGTGAATGGAGGCTAATGGACGCGTGTGCGGGCGACATGCGGCGCACTCGGGCAAATTGCGGCTAGATTTCCCAACTGCCCGATTTGCTGCAGATCGCGCGAACACTGCTGCCCGCCTGCGCGAATGATCTGATTAACGAAGGATGTCGCTAATCATCCAGTCTTCTGAAATCGTAGAAAGAATTGAACGAGGTGGAACCTGCGTAAATCCTCGGTTGGCATCGGTCTTGCTGAAATTCTCCTGTGAAGGGAGCTGAACATGAAGACTTTTGGACTTGAGACTGACGCGTTCACCGCGCAGTACGATTATCTCTGGCGCCTGTCCGACGATCGCTGGGCCTGGGAATATGCACGCCGTAGCCGCAAGGTGCAGCGCTATGCCGAGAACCGCACGCCCATCGACCTCTCTGAACTCAAAGCCAACTGCGCGGATATCCGGCTGCTCAAGTCACGCGTACCGCAAAACATGGCGGAGAGGCTGGGCTTTGTGTTCATGCCTGATCCGGCGCTCAATGGCATCGATGCAGATGTTGTCTGGACGCGTCAGGCGTTTCCAGATCAGGTCGAAGTCAACTGCTGCCCTCTTGGCGTTAATGAAACCTGCGATATCTGGGAGCGCTCGGTTCCGATCTGCAAGATCACGCACGTCACTGACGTTGCCGGCCGGGAATATCTGTTGCTGCGCGGCAAGGGCTGCGTCGTACAGGTCCGTTGCAGCGGGCTCTCGCTCTTGGGCATGGAGCCTGTTCGCATGAAGCTGACGATGTCGGACATCGCCGACTTCGAGCGGAAGGTGAAGATTCAGAAGGCAGCGCTCGCGATCCTGGGCGACGGCCCCGACACAGAAACGCCGCGCTGGACGAAACGCACACAGATCCTTCGCAACGGCCTGATCGCGCTCGACTGTCTTGATCTGGGTATGTCGCGCCGGGATGTTGCCCTGATGCTCTATGGCGAGGCCCGCGTAGACGAGGAATGGAACGGCCCGTCGATGAAGCATGCCATCCGCTATCTCGTGCTCAAGGCTGAAGCGCTGCGGGACGGTGGCTACTTTGTCGAGCTGCTCGGCTCTCAACTGGCCTTTGACCGCACAGCGGCTTGATTAGGCAATGTCTGTTTGTGTGCCGCCCGCGTATGCGCGCGGGGCGGTCCGGCCTTCGGCCTGCCCGGCGGGGCTCAATGAGGGTCCGGTAGTCTGTCCGCAAGTCCGTGGCTGGGACCTGCCGGCGGCACGCGCTCCGCGCTTCCCACTGTCCGCATGGTTTTTAAGGGGGAAGGCCGTCTCTGGCGACTGCGGCCAGAGGGGTCGCGGGCACTCGATTGAGTAGGGTGTTCAGGCTGCGCTGCGGGCCGGTATCACCCTGCGCATCATACCCGTGCGATTATCTGCTTTGAAGTCCATTTGGAGCAGTGCTGCTAGCAGGTCTCTATCTTCGGGAATGGCAAAGAGATCGATGCGCGCAGCGCCGCGCGAGGTGAGCCATAGGCTTGCCTCGGCGAGGAGCTCGTGCACATCGGATGTCCATGTTTCGGTTTGCGCGGCGATGATTGCTGGAATTGTGCCCTTGCCGTCTTCAAAGCTGATCCAGATTGCGGCAGTCAGGCACTCCTTCCGCACTCCAGCCAGGATGCGGGATGCTGTGTCTTGTGCGGGCAGGGCGCCGATGAAACGCCCAGTCTCGCAGAGCCTCGACAGCTCTGCCGTGTCGCTTTGACGGAAATCTCGGATGTGAAGCGCCATGACGGGGAAGTCATGGAAAGATTCGGGCATCGGCTTCCAGCGTCAGATCAAAAGAGGTCGTCCAAGGCAGTGCCGCGCCCAGAATCGGTTCAACTTCTGATCCTTTTGGGCATAGTGGGCGCTCAGGAATTCGGAAGTGAACTATGAACGCTGTTGAAATCGAAGAAGCGATCTCCGAACTGGCTGCAGCGCCCTTTGACGCGGCTGACTTTCCGCGGGCTTTTCTGGAGGCGTTCAATAACAAGCCGACGACGGTAAAGCGGCTTCTGGCGAGCGCCGCGAAGAATTCTGACGTGGAAGGCGGTGTTCTCCAGTTCAAGCAAATACATCTCGCGGTCGCCCCTTCTGGAGGGGTTCGGGAGAAGCTGGAACAGATTCGCGCCAGCCCCAAAACAGCAGCGGGGAAGGTCCGGTTCATCCTCGCGACGGACGGGCAGACGCTGGAAGCTGAGGACCTCGCTGAAGGGGATATCCGGGTTTGCGACTACAAGGACTTCGCCAACCATTTCGGCTTCTTCCTGCCGCTTGCCGGCATCACCACTGTCAAGGCGATCAAGAACAATCCGATCGACATCCAGGCGACCGGGCGTCTCAACCGCCTCTATGTTGAACTGCTGAAAGATAATCCCGACTGGGACAGCGAAGCGCGCCGCCATGACCTTAACCAGTTCATGGCCCGGCTGATCTTCTGCTTCTTCGCCGAAGACACAGGGATATTCCGGCGGGCGAACCTTTTCACGCATGCGCTCGAGACGTATTCCGACAAGGATAATGCGCACGAGATCATCGGACGCCTGTTCCGGGTCATGGACCTGCCGACGACCGATCCTCGCCGGAAAGACCTGCGCCCTTGGGAAGATGATTTTCCCTATGTGAATGGCGGGCTCTTCGCAGGCTCAACAGAGGTGCCACGGTTTTCGCGTATCGCACGCAGCTATCTGCTTCACGCCGGTAGCCTCGACTGGAAAGCGATCAACCCAGACATCTTTGGATCGATGATACAGGCCGTCGCGGACGATGACGAGCGCGGCGAGCTCGGCATGCACTACACGAGTGTGCCGAATATCCTGAAGGTCTTGAACCCGCTCTTCCTCGATGATTTGCGAGAACAGCTTGAGGCCGCCGGCGACAATCCACGCAAGCTGCTAAATCTTCGCAAACGCCTCGCACGCATCCGGGTGTTTGATCCGGCCTGCGGTTCCGGAAACTTCCTTGTGATCGCGTACAAGGAGATGCGCGCCATTGAGGCTGAAATCCTCAAACGCCGGAATAGCGACAATGATGATCCGTCATCGGTCATTCCACTGAAGAACTTCTTCGGCATTGAGATCAAGGACTTTGCCTGCGAGATCGCACGGCTCTCCCTGCTGATCGCGGAGTATCAGTGCGATGTGAACATCATGGGGCAGGAGCGAGCGGGTGAGATCATCCTTCCGCTGAAGGAGACGGGCCGGATAGTTTGCGGCAATGCACTGAGGCTGGATTGGTTGGAGGTTTGCCCGCCGCCGAAGCAGCCGTCCCTAATCGAGGAAGATCTTGCGGGGCCGACGGGGCGGTTTGTGCTCGAAGCTGGTGATGGTGGAGAGTGGGAGACGTATATTTGCGGGAACCCGCCATACGTCGGAAGTCTGAATCGATCTAAAGAACAGCACGACGATATGGACGCTA
>DNFL01000203.1:0-322 GCA_003486945.1 Hyphomonas sp.
GAAAGACGGCGCCATCCTCACCGATGTCGGCTCGGTCAAGGGCGAGGCCGCCCGCGCGCTCTCCGCCGCCGCCGATGGCCGTATCCATGTCATCCCCGGCCACCCGATCGCAGGCACCGAACAGTCCGGCCCCGAAGCCGGCTTCCCCACGCTCTTCCGCGGCGCCTGGCACATTCTCACGCCGATCACCAATGGCGCGCTCGGTGAGGCTGACGCGCTCGCCCGCCTCACCGCCTTCTGGCAGGCGCTCGGCGCAAGGGTCGAGAGCATGGACGCCGCCCGCCACGACCGCGTGCTCGCCATCACCTCCCACCTGCCGCAC
>DNFL01000203.1:576-4259 GCA_003486945.1 Hyphomonas sp.
CATCACCTCCCACCTGCCGCACCTTATCGCCTACAATATTGTCGCCACCGCTTTCGACATGGAAACGGTGGAGCAGGGCGAAGTCGTCAAATACTCTGCTGGCGGTTTCCGCGACTTCACCCGTATCGCCGCCTCCGATCCGGTCATGTGGCGCGACGTCTTCCTGCACAATCGCGAAGCCGTGCTTGAATGCCTCGGCCGCTTTTCCGAAGACCTCGCCGCTCTCCAGCGCGCCATCCGCTGGGGCGACGGCGACATGCTGATGCGCGAATTCACCCGCGCCCGCTCCATCCGCAAGGCCATCATCGATGCTGGCCAGGACTCCAGTGCGGTGAACTTCGGGCGGAATGTTCCGAAGGCGGAGGAATAGGCGCAGGCGCCGCCGCCCTCTTTGGCCGCTTCTTTCCAGATCGACCGCAATGTGCAACGCATGCCCTATGCTTGCTGCACTGCTGCCGCACGGCGCCAAGGGATGATGAGGAGATCCGATATGCTGAACCGTTTTGCCTGCTCAGCGCTGGCGGCGTTGCTTGTGCTGGGCGCCTGCGCACATGAGACGAAGCCGCCTCGGGAGGTGGTGACGACGGTCACAACGGAGACCTTCTCCTTCCGCCTATTCGGCCAGACGCTCGGCAAACTCGTTGCAACCACCTCGGGCAACACGGTTAAGGTCGACTACGAATACCGCAATAATGCCCGGGGGCCGACGCTCGCC
The DNA here is from genome assembly GCA_003486945.1 of Hyphomonas sp. Classification (GTDB taxonomy): domain Bacteria; phylum Pseudomonadota; class Alphaproteobacteria; order Caulobacterales; family Hyphomonadaceae; genus Hyphomonas. The sequence goes on from DNFL01000203.1 coordinate 1,292, forward strand.
GAGACGATCCTGCTCGGCGCGGGCGGCCTGCCGGTGAGCTGGACAATCGACGGGACGACCACGTTCGGTAACACCGTCAGCGAAACCTTCGCGCTCGAGAACGGCGTCGCGCGCTGGACCGACACGACTGGTACTTCGACGGCAGCGATGACCGGGCCGGCACTGTATGTGCCGCAAAATGCCTCGCCATATGCGCTCGCAGTCTTTGCAAAAGCTCTGCTAGCCGATGCCGACCGCACACTGCCGGCCTGGCCGGCTGGCGCCTTGTCGATCAGCGCGCTCGAAACCGTGCGCATAGACGGCGCGGGTGGCCCTGTGGACGCCGTGGCCCATGCGCTCGTCGGCGACGATACCGACCCGAGCTATTTCCTCCTCGATGGCGAAGACAAGCTGTTCGCCGTGATATCGCCGCGCTTCGTGATCGTGCGCGAAGGATATGAAAGTGTCGATGGTCAGCTGAAGGCGTTGGCGACCCGTCTGTCGACCGGGCGTCTCGAGAAAATCCAGACCGAGACGGCCCACCGATTCGATGCGCCGCTGGCGATCACCAACGTTCGCGTCTTCGATCCGAAGGCCAAAGTGATGACCGGGCTGTCCACCGTGATCGTCGAGAGCGGCCGGATCACATCCGTTACGGCGGGCGCTGATGACGCGACGGGCGCATACGTGGTTGACGGGCAAGGCGGCTCGCTAATCCCCGGCCTTGTTGAAATGCACGGCCACATGGGCCAGGACGCGGCTCTTAAGAACATCGCGGCCGGTGTCACGCTGATCCGTGATATGGGAAATGACAATGCAGTGCTCAGTGAACTGATCAGAAGGATTGACGCTGGCCAACTTGCCGGTCCGCGCGTCGTCCGCTCCGGCTTCATCGAAGGTAAGAGCCCGTTCAGCTCCAACAACGGCATCCTCGTCAGCACCGAGGAGGAGGCCCTCGCCGCCGTCGACTGGTATGCCGACCAAGGCGATTTCTGGTCCATCAAGATTTACAACTCGATGACCCCTGCCTGGGTGCCCGCGATGGTCGAGCGCGCGAAGGAGCGTGGCCTTCGCGTCTCCGGCCACGTGCCCGCCTTCACCAATGCAAACACGATGATCGAGGCTGGCTATGACGAGATCACCCATATCAACCAGCTGATGCTCGGCTGGGTGCTGGGGCCGGAAGAAGACACGCGCACGCTGCTGCGCCTCACCGCGCTTCAACGCCTGCCCGTTGTGGACCTCGATGGCGAAGCGGTCGACAAGACGCTTGATTTGATGGTGGAGAACGACGTCGCCATCGACCCGACCTATGCGATCACCGAAGCGCTGTTGCTCGCCCGCAACGGAGAGCTGCAGGCCGGAATGGCAGACTATGTCGCAAACATGCCGGTCGCCGTGCAACGCGAAGCGAAGGCCGCCTGGTCGGCGATCAACAGTCCTGAAGAAGACGCCGCCTACAAGGCCGCTTTCGATCAGGTGACCGGCACGATCAAGCGCATGAAGGATCGCGGCATCTTCATCGTCATGGGCACTGACCTCGGCGGCGCGCTGACGCTGCACCGCGAGATGGAACTCTACCAGAAGGCGGGCTTCTCGCCCGCCGAAATCCTCGCCCGCGCCACTTTCGAAGCGGCGGACTATATGGGCCTCGGCGCCGAGCTTGGCTCGATCGAGCCCGGCAAGAAGGCGGACTTCTTCCTCGTGCCCGGAAATCCCGTCGATGATCTGAAGGCGATCAAGACCATTCGTCTCGTCTCGAAGGGCGACACGGTCTACTTCCCGAGCGAAATCTACCCCTGGTTCGGAATCAGGCCGTTTGCGGACATTCCGACCATCGTAACGCCAGAGAAGAACTAAGGCTGAGGGTAATCCTTCAACGCGGCGCCCGTTTTGCCAGAATCCGCTGCAATGTCCGGCGGTGCATGTTGAGGCGCCGCGCGGTTTCGGAGACGTTGTGATTGCACAGCTCATACACGCGCTGGATATGTTCCCAGCGCACCCGGTCAGCCGACATCGGGTTTTCCGGCGGGGCAGGGCGTTCGTCCTGCGTGGCCGTCAGCGCACGGATAATGTCTTCCACATCCGCCGGCTTCGACAGGTAATCGACCGCCCCGGCCTTCACGGCGGCAACAGCGGTGGCAATCGCGCCATAACCTGTGAGTATCACCGCGCGCGCCTCGGGCCGTGCCTTCTGCAGCACTTCGACCACTTCCAACCCGCTGCCATCTTCGAGGCGCAGGTCGAGCACGGCAAAGGCGGGCGGGTTGAGGCGGGCAATATCCTTGCCTTCGGAAACGGTCGATACCGCCGAGACCACAAATCCGCGCTGGGCCAGCGCCCGGGCGAGGCGCTGCACGAAGGGGCCGTCATCATCCATGACGAGGCAGGACTTGTCCTCAACGCCGTCCAGGCTCGGATGCAGGTTAACGGGGGCCGGACGTTCCATTCGGGCGGTCTCCAGAGGTTTATTGTTTTCTCAGTGTGATTATAGGGCGAAAAGTCCGGCTAGTCCAAATCATGCGGGAGCAAAGCCTGCAAGGGCCAGACCGCCTGAACTACAGCGCCGGTAGCCGGCGGTGTGCGATTTCTCGGGGCGACGCGCCCGCCGGTGCGCTCGATCAGCGTCTTGGCGATGAAAAAGCCGAGGCCCATATCGCCGCCGCCGAGACGGGCTTCGGACCGGTCGGAGATATAGGGCTCGCCGAGTTTCGGCAGCACTTCGGCGGAAAAGCCGGGGCCGTCATCGAGAATGGTGATGATCACTTGGTCCTGCGTCCAGTTTGCGGTCGCCTCGACCCGGCTGGCGGCAAAGCTGACGGCGTTCTCGATGAAGGCGCCGAGGGCATGCAGGATTTCCGGGCTGCGCTCGATCACTGGCGGCTTCGGCGCGCCGCCTTCGCCGGGCGCGGCGCGGACGCTGACGGCAACGCCGAGGCCTTTCATCGGCGCGGCCGCTTCTTCGACGAGGGCATCGAGCGGAGTGCGG
>DNFL01000076.1 GCA_003486945.1 Hyphomonas sp.
GATCGCCAAGGCCGGCAAACCCTTTGCCGAAGTCATCGCCGAGATCTGCGCCCTAACGCCCGGCGCGGTCAGCGCCGAAGTGGTCGCCACCGATTTCGACGGCATGATGAAAGAGGGCAAGAAGCTCGCAAAGATCGCGCCGAATGTCGCGGTGAAGCTGCCGCTGACGCTCGACGGCCTGAAGGCGTGCAAGGCGCTGACGGGGGAGGGCATCCAGGTGAACGTGACGCTCTGCTTCTCGGCAAACCAGGCGCTGCTCGCCGCGAAAGCCGGCGCAACTTTCATCTCGCCCTTCATCGGCCGGCTGGACGATATCCATATCGACGGCATGGAGCTGATCGCCGAGATCCGCCAGATCTATGACAACTACCTGTTCGACACCGAAATCCTCGCCGCCTCCATCCGCTCGCCGAACCATGTGAAGCTGGCGGCGCTCGCGGGCGCAGATGTGATGACCGCCCCGGCCGCAGTGATCCGCAGCCTCGTCAACCATCCGCTCACGGACAAAGGCCTCGAGACCTTCCTCGCCGATGCGAAGAAGGCGGGTATCAAGGTTTAGCCGGCGCGCATCGCCCCTCACCTCCCATTGCTTCGCAATGGGCCCCTCCTCTCCCGAGAGGCGGGAGAGGGGTAAGTGGCGGCGAGCCAATCCCTCTCCCCCCGGGAGAGGAAGGTCCCGCGCCGAAGGCGTGGGAGGTGAGGGCTCTGACACACTGACTGCATACTGAAGGCACGTTCATGACCACACCCCAAGGCCGCGTCCTCATCATTGCCGGGTCCGACTCCGGCGGCGGCGCCGGCATCCAGGCGGATATCAAGGCGGTCACGATGCTCGGCGGGTATGCGATGACCGCGATCACGGCGCTGACAGTGCAGGATACGCGCGGCGTGCACGGCGTGTGGCCGGCGCCGGTGGGCGTGGTGACGGATCAGATGAAAGTCACGCTCGCCGATATCGGCGCGGATGCGATCAAGACCGGAATGCTCGGCACGGCGGCGCTGGTCGAGGCGGTGGCGGAGACGCTGCACGCGCATGCGGGCATGATCCCGCGCGTGATTGATCCGGTGATGGTGGCGACCTCCGGCGACCGGCTGGTGAACGAGAAGGCCGTCGGCGCGATCCGCACGGAGCTTATTCCGCGGGCGCGGCTGGTGACACCAAATGCTCCGGAGGCGGAGGTTCTGACCGGCAAGGCGGTAGAGACGCTGGACGGCCAGCGGCGCGCGGCGGAGCGGCTGCTGGAGCTTGGCGCGAACGGCGCGCTGGTGAAAGGCGGACATATCGCGGGCCGTGTGATCCATGATGTGCTGCAGACGACCACCGGCGAATGGATTTTCGAAAGCACGCGCATCGAGACGACCTCGACCCATGGTACAGGCTGCACGCTCGCCTCTGCCATCGCCGCCCTGCTGGCGCAGGGGCGCAGCGTGCCGGAAGCGGTGGAAGAGGGCAGGGACTATCTGATGGGCGCGATTCTGGCGGCCAAGGGTTTCGGCAAGGGCCACGGGCCCGTGCATCACGGCTGGCTGCTGGACGAGAAAGAGCGCTAGACGCCGCGGCGGGCACGCAGCGCTGCGGCCAGCGTGCCATCATCCAGATGATCCAGCTCGCCGCCGACCGGTACGCCGTGGGCGAGGCGGGTGACGTCCACGCCTTTGCCTTGCAAGAGGTCCGCGATGTAATGCGCCGTGGTCTGACCATCGACCGTGGCGTTGAGGCCGAGGATCACTTCACGCACGCCGCCCGCCTCCACGCGCCGGATCAGCGAGGCGATGCCGAGATCGTCCGGGCCGATGCCGTCGATGGCGGAGAGCACGCCGCCGAGTACATGATAGCGCCCGCGATACGCGCCGCCGCGTTCCAGAGCCCAGAGATCCGGCACATCTTCCACCACGCAGAGCACGCCGTCATCGCGGCCGGGAAGTTGGCACACGGCGCAGGGCTGCACGGTGTCATAGTTGCCGCAGACGTTGCATTTCTGGATTCGCGCGCCTGCTTCCGCCATTGCCTCGGCGAGCGGTTTCAGCAGCTGGTCATTGCGCTTCAGCAAGTGCAACGCCACGCGCCGCGCCGAGCGCGGGCCAAGGCCAGGCAGCTTCGCGATCAGGTCGATCAGGCGCAGGAGTTCGGGGCCGGCAGAGCGTTGGGACATGGCACGGCGTTATGCGTCAGTCCGGCGGCGCTGTCACGAGGTCTCCTTGCGTTCCCCATCCTTCGGAAAAATTCCGTATCTTTCCAGCAACTTCCAGACGTGAGCTGGCACCATATTCTTGAGTTTTGCAGGCTCTTCCCGCCGCAGATGGATCACCGTTTCAGCGGCTTTCATCTCCAGCCGCGTGCGCGCGAACTCAAGCCCCTTCGGCCCGATTCGCGGCTGCAGGAAAGACACGATCGGGCGCGCCCAGTCCGGCATGGAGCGCAGAGGCAGGCCGCCGGCGGCGCGCTCCACATTGGTGATGAATGCCGCCACGTGCGGCGCGCGCTTGCCCTTCGATCCTGGCTCGGCCGTCACCAGCGCATCACCCAGAAGGCTGACTAGTTCCTCGCCGCGCGCGTTGCGCACGATCAGCCATTGCTCGCCCTCGCCGCCCATGTAGCCGACCGTCAGGTCACTGAGGGCATTGGTGTAATCGACGCAGGTGCGGCAGGTGAGGGGAAAGAAATCCCGTGGCAGTTTCGAGATCGGCAGCGAGAGGAACGGGATCAGCTTCCTCCGGCCATCATCAAAGCGCAGCTCCACCCGGAAATCTGCGCGGAATTCCAGATAGGAGATCGTCTCCGGTGCCGGATCGCGC
>DNFL01000339.1 GCA_003486945.1 Hyphomonas sp.
CCCCCCCCCCCCCGCCCCCCCCGCTCGCCCCGTCTCCGCAAGGCCGGAACCGGGCTCAGCCCTCTCCCCGGATGCCGGCGGCGGTTGGTCCCTGCCGCGCCTCGCCGGCGAACTGGGCACCTGGCTCGCCCTCACCGGCGCGCGCCTGAAAGGCGCAGATGTGGCTGCCGCACGCGTCGCCACGCATTTCATGCCATCCGAACTCATCCCTGCGCTCGCCCGACAGCTTGAAAGCGCAGACTTCTCTGACAGCGCCGCCGCGCTCCTCGGCGAAATCCTCGGCCGCTTCACCCATGCCGTCCCGCCCGGCAGCTTCGCCCCGCACCGCGAAACCATCGACCGCTGCTTCCGCTTCGACACCGCCGAGGAAATCCTCGCCGCCCTCGACAGGGACACCGGCGACTGGGCCCATACCGAAGCCGCCACCTTGCGCGCCAAAAGCCCCGAAACCGTGAAAGTCGCCCTGCGCCAGCTGCGCGAAGGCCGCCGCCTTGAAAGTTTCGAAGACAACATGCGCATGGAATTCCGCATCGGCTGGCGCAAGGTGCAGAGCGCCGACTTCCTCGAAGGCGTGCGCGCCGTCATCGTCGACAAGGACAACGCCCCCGTCTGGTCGCCCGCGCGCCTCGAAGAGGTAAGCCCCGCCGATGTCGGCCGCTACTTCGCCCCGCTCGGTGCAGACGAACTCACCTTCGGAGACTAGATGCGCGGCGAAGTCCTCAAGCCCGACGACGATACCGGCCCCGGCCTCATCCTCGGCGAGGATGGCCGGCGCTACACCTTCCGCACCGAGCGCGTGCACAGGCGCACAGTCCTCGCTGCCGGCACGCCCGTTGATTTCGTCTCCCTCGGCGAAGAGGCGCGCGACATCTATATCCTCACGCGCCCGTCGGCCCCGCCGCCCGCTGCGCTGGCAGATGCCGCCTACAAGCCCGCCATCCCGGCCCGGTCAGATGGCCTGTTCGTGTATTTCCTGCGCACGCTGACCCTAAACTACTTCCAGTTCAATGGTCGCGCCCGCCGCGCTGAATACTGGGGCTTTCATCTGTTCTGGTTGGTTTTTCTTATATTCCTGCTGATTGTGGACGGTTTTGTTTCTGCAATATTCTTCGGAACGAATTCATTCGGCGATCCCAACTATGTCCCGGTCCTGACCATCCTCTTTTATCTATACAGTATAATACCCAGCATCGCGGTCACCGTCCGCCGCCTTCACGACCAGGATATCACCGGCTGGCTCTACTTGATCAGCTTCATACCTTATATTGGCCCAGTCATTGTCTTCATTCTGATGTTCTTCGATTCCCGGCCCAATCCCAATAAACACGGGCTGAGCCCCAAATACGGCCCCGCGCAGACGATCGACGTCTTCTCCTGAGTCGCAGAGGCCGTTTCGGTGCAGTAACGGTTAAGGAAAAACCTCGAATATTAACTCTGCTCTTTGCGGGGCATGTTGTGCTTATCGAAATATTAGTTTTCCCCATGTAACTCTACTCAAACTACAACAAAAGTTGAGTGGTGGTGAAAATGATGATGATCGACATGCAGGATACTGCAAATACTTCTATCGGCGAGAACTTCCTCAAGTCTCTGTCGCTTCTGGAGCAGGCTCATCGCCGTCTGCACGACGTCGTCAAGGACGATCTCGAGCGTGGCGGCGAACGGTCGCTGACCGGCGTGCAGGCTCTGCTCCTGTATGAAATCGGCGAGGGCGATGCCCCGGCTTCCGTGCTCCGCGCCCGCGGCGCCTTTGCCGGCACGAGCCTCTCCTACAACGTCAAGAAGCTCCAGGAAGGCGGCTACCTGATCCAGACGCGTTCGGAAGACGACAAGCGCACGGTCACGCTCCGCCTCACGGATCGCGGCAAGAAAGTCCGCGCCCGCGTCGCCAAACTGTTCGAGAAGCAGGCAACCGCGCTCGAGCCGACAGCCTCTGTCCGCGTCGACGATCTGAACCAGCTCAACAAGACCATCTCGCGCCTCGAGCGCTTCTGGTCGGACCAGATCCGGTATCGTCTCTAAGGCAAAAAACTCCCGGCTCCAAAAGGGTCGGGAGTTTTCAGTTCATCCGCACAGGGATGAGCGGATCATTGCGGGTAGAAGGTCTTCACCGCCGCGCTCGCGCCGCCGGCGGGCAGCGCGATGCTCACCTGGCCAAACTCCGGCGCCGCGCGCAGCTTCTCGCCGTTGATCGCGCCCCATCCGTCCACCGGCCGTCCGTCTGCGGACGTATCGAACGTGCCGTTGCCGTTGAAGTCGTGCCACACGGAAACGGCATAGGTGCCTTCCGGCAGGTCGAACGTGAACGTCTTCGCGCCGGCTTCCGGCGCCTCGATCGTTTCGCCGGCAACGCCTGCGTCCTGCATGAACTGTGCTTCGGTCTGCACGCCGACATAAAATGTGCCGCCGCGCGCTTCGATATCCGTCACCGTCACGATGAGGGGCGCTGCCGCCGCAACGCCGGCCGTGCTCAGCAGGGCAGCAAGGGCGATAAGGGGTTTCGGGAGGGGCATGTCAGGGTCTCCTCATGTCTGGCTGACATCCACTTTGTAAATCAAAGCGGATGGGCAGTCAACAAAGAACTTTGAATAACAAAGTCAAAACTGGTCCGGGCCAGCAGGGCGGGGGGCTTGCCAGCCTCACCGGGCCCCGCCACCCTCGCCCTCCTGAAATGCCCGGAGGCCGCCCATGAAACTCTTCGCCGTGTTTGTCGGAGGCAACCATCCGCGCGCGAATGTCGAGCTGCACGATGTCCGCTTCTGTGTCGGCGAGACGCTTGAGGACACCATCCCGCAACTCCGCGCCGCCTGGTGGGGCACGCCGCAGTCGCTCCACATCGATGGCTATGCTGAACTCACGCATGTCGACCGCCGCCCCATCCGCGTCGTGTCCGGCCCCGTGCCCGCCGGCCCGCGCCTCGCGCTCTGGTTCATCAATGTCGGCGGCTACACGCCCGAACTCTTCGGCGAGCAGCACCATTATCTCTTCATGACCGGCACGGAAAAATCCGAAGTCTGGACCCGCGCCCGCGCCCTCTCCCCCGAATGGACCGGCCGCCACAAGGACAACTTCACCGCCATCGACGACATCCTCGAAGTCAGCACGCTCCTGCCCGGAAACCTCCACCTCGACATAGGCGAACCGGACCCATCCGTCCCGGACCCGCGCATCGTCTCCGACTACACAGAATTGTAAAAAGCTGGAATCGGGTGAAACGATCAGCAACGTACGCAACGAGAAACGCGGGAAAACAATACGCCCCCAAGCCTTCCGAAGCTCATCGTTGAGCGAAGTCAAAGAAGAGTGGGCTCGCTTCTCTACCCTGTAATCCCGGCGCAAGCCGAAGACCCCTGCGCAGACAATATCAGCGCCCGGTCGATCAAGACCGAAAGCCAGATCGGCGTACACTTGGGCCGGGTCGATGTCTCGCTTGGCTACCGCGAGGAAATCGGCGGAGCCTTCGAAGAAACCGCGGTGCTCATCGCCGTGGTGATGCGGCGCTAGGCGCTATTCGTCCGTGGGCGGAGCTTCGTAACCGGTCTCGACCATCAGGTAGGCGATCACGGCGATCCGGTCGCTGTCCTTGCGCACGCCGGCAAAGCTCATCCGGTTGCCGCGCACGAAGGTGGATGGGTTCTGCAGCCAGTGGTCCAGCTGCTCAGGTGTCCAGGTAAATGTCTCCGCCTTCAGCGCCGGCGAATAGTCGAAGCCTTCGACCGTCGCGACCTGACGGCCGAAAATGCCGTGAAGGTTCGGACCGACCATATTGCCGGCGCCCTCCTTCGTCAGGTGGCAGGACTGGCAGAGCTTCCAGGTCCGCGCGCCGGCGGCATAGCTCGCCGAGGCATAGGGCTCGGGCAGGTGTGCGAACTCCAGGCTCGGTTCGGCCGGCGCAGCCGCGACGGGCTCCGGCGCCGCAACTTCAGGTGCCGGTGCGGCAACAGGCGCGGCATCCGGAGCTGCAGTGGGTT
>DNFL01000006.1:0-2388 GCA_003486945.1 Hyphomonas sp.
CGGCTTGTTCTCCGGCGGCACGCAGCGCACGGCATTGGTGATCATCGCGCCGGAAAGTTTCAGCCCGTCGCCGGGGTCCGCCGCATAGGTGCCCTTCGAGAAGCCGAACTTGCCCAGCGTCGCATAGAGCAGGTCGCCCGCCCAGTCGCCTGTGAACGGCCGCCCCGTCCGGTTCGCCCCGGTCACGCCGGGCGCGAGGCCGACGATCAGCAACTGCGCCTGCTCGGTACCAAAACTCGGCACGGCGCCATTGAACCATGCCGGCTCCTTCGCCCGCACCGCTTCGCGATAAGCCACAAGTCGCGGGCAAAGCGCGCAGTCGCGCGGCGCTTCGGCGGGCGCTGCCGCAATCTTAGTACCCATCCGCGCTGCCATCTTTCCGCATTTCGGTCGCCGCGTGCCATGCGCCGCTGCGGAAGTCGCGCATGATGGCTTGGTAGCCGCCATAGTTGGCTTCGCAGCAGGCGACCGTGTAGCCGCGCGCTTCGAGTTCAGTTGCGGCGCCTGCAAGGCCGCGCTCCAGCATCACCTTGCCGGTGCCGGTATTGCAGTCGTCGCCGAGCGCATTGGTCGGCTCGCAGCCGCCATCATGTTCCCAGCGCGCAGCATCCCCGGCTTCCTGCAGGCCCATGTCGAAATCGACAAGATTCGTGATGATCTGAACATGCCCCTGCGGCTGCAGCGCCCCGCCCATCAGGCCGAAGCTGAGCCAGGGTTCATACGGGCAGGCCATTTCGATTGCCGTGGCGCGCACCTGGCAGCCGGGCATATCCTTCCTGAACGCAAAGGCCGGGATGATCGTGTGGAACGGGCGCTTGCCGCCTTCGAAAGCGTTCGGATGGGCGGGGTCTAGACTGAACAGTTCGCCGCGGTCCTGGAACATGAAACCGAGCCGGTCCGGCACGAGGCCGGATCCCATGCCGCGATAGTTCGACTGGATCAGCGACACCATCATGCCGTCCTTGTCGGCCACCGTGAGATAGGTCGTGTCGCCGTCGCGCAGCGCCGCATCGGTAATCTCCGTGCCCGGAGCAACCGATGGTGCGGCCCGCGTCGCGTCGATCAGCGCGCTGCGCTTTGCATTGTATCCTGGCGCAACAAAGATCGAGGGATCGATGCCGGAATAGGCCGGGTCCGCATAGCCGAGCGCACGGTCTGCAAAGGCGAGGCGCTTGGCCTCCACCATCGCCGTCAGCGCATCGGGCGAGCCGAATCCCATTGCCTTCAGGTCAAACCGCTCCAGCATTTCCAGCATTTGCAGCGCCGCCACGCCTTGCGTGTTCGGGCCCAGTTCGCACACTTTCACTTCGCCGCGATACTCGACACAGATCGGCTCCACCCAGTCGCCGCTATGTTCGGTGAAGTCGCTGAAATGCATCTTGCTGCCATGCCGGCGCAGGTAGTTCGTCATCGTGCGGGCCATTGCGCCGCTATAGAATTCGCCCCGTCCCAGCTTGCCGATCCGCTCCAGCGTGTCGGCAAGGTCCGGATTGCGGAACAGGCTGCCTTCCACGGGGGCCGGATCGAAATAGGTTTTCCGCGCGTTGTCGTATTCCTCCAGCTCGCCGCTTGCATATGCAGGCTCAAAGCGCAGCGGTCCGCGCGACCAGTACCAGGCAATCATCTCCGGGATCGGCGCGCCCTCGCGGGCATATTTCACCGTCGGCGCCAGATTGTCCGCCATCGGACGTTTGCCAAATTTCCCATGCAGCGCAAACCACCCATCCACCGTGCCCGGCACGGTCACGGTTATGCTGCCGAACGAGGGCAGGGATTTGCCATCCTTGAACTCATCCGACTTGGCCTGCGCATCGGCGAGCGTTGCATCTTTCGGGCTGCGGCCGGAGCCGTTATAGCCGTAGAGCTTCTGCGTCGCGGGGTCCCAAACGATGGCATAGAGGTCGCCGCCGATGCCATTGCCGGTCGGCTCCACAAGGCCGAGCATCGCGTTGGCGGCAATTGCCGCATCGACCGCCGAGCCACCCGCCTTCAGCACGTCCAGCGCCGTCTGCGTCGCCAGCGGATGCGCTGTCGCAGCCGCGCCGTTCGGCGCAATCACGGCGGAGCGTGTGGCGATCGGGTTGCCACTTTCCGGACGCTGGCCGGTCATTGGGAAGGCCGCGTTCCTCAGTTCCGTCGCTGGCGCTTCGGCAACCGGCACGGGCAAGGCCGCTTCCGGCTCATCGGCCTGAGACGCACACGCGGCGAGCAGCAGCGCCGCCGCGCCCGCAAGGCTGAGGGCATAGTTCATTGTGGGCCTCCGGAGCTGCGCTCACGTTTCGGGAAGTAATGGCTGGCAAGGCGTGTGGAGATCGCCTGCCCGTCTTCGGCATAGCGCGACTCTGCGGCGACCGCCGCAGTATCGCAGACCGGATAGATCGGAAGAGC
>DNFL01000006.1:2626-2859 GCA_003486945.1 Hyphomonas sp.
GCCGCAGTATCGCAGACCGGATAGGTGTCGCTCACGCGCTTGTAGGAATCGTTGAACTCCCGCACCAGCGAGCGGCGCAGGTCGCCCTGTTCGGGCGCCTCATAGGCCAGCATGTCGGACATGTAGCGCCGCCAGTACTGGTCGCCATTCCCGTTACAGCGCACCCGGATCGCATGGGCAGAGCCGAGCACGCGGGCAAGGTCTGCCGCATCGCGGAAATAGTCGGGCCCACG
>DNFL01000404.1:0-199 GCA_003486945.1 Hyphomonas sp.
GGCGTGGCCGGGGGTGTCGACGATATTGATACGGTAGCCGTTCCATTCGACCGAGGTTGTCTTGGCGAGGATGGTGATGCCGCGCTCTTTTTCCAGGTCGTTGGAGTCCATCATCCGCTCGGCCGTCTTCTCGTTGGCGCGGAAGGTGCCGGACTGTTTCAGGAGTTCGTCAACGAGCGTGGTCTTGCCGTGGTCAACG
>DNFL01000404.1:453-7392 GCA_003486945.1 Hyphomonas sp.
TGGTCAACGTGGGCGATGATGGCAATGTTGCGCATCTTTGCGAGCGGCGTCGTCATAGGGTCAGGCTTTCCGGCAGGCGGCGTTCGGGAGGAGAACGGCTATGTTTCGGGTGGATTTGCGCGCGCGATAGCAGAAGCGGGGGGCTTTGCCTATGCCGAAGCGGCAGGCCGGCCGGCGCTTGACGCCGGCGGCGGGCCCGGCCAGCACTGGGGGCATGCACCCGCCCTTCACGACTTCGCCCGAACTTGCCGGTATTTCCGGGGTTTCCCATGGTTTCTTCGGCCGCCGGGGCGGTGTTTCGGGCGGCATCTATGACAGCCTCAATTCCGGGGAGGGCTCGTCTGACGCCCCCCGCAATGTAGCGGAGAACCGGGCGCGGATATCCGCCGCCCTCGGCGCCCGCTGGCTGCTCTCCTGCTTCCAGGTCCACTCGCCGAACGTCGTGCGCGTGACCGGCCCCTGGCAGGAGCGGCCGGAGGCGGATGCCATGGTGACCGACCAGCCGGAGTTCGGACTGTGTATCCTCTCGGCGGACTGCACCCCAGTCCTCTTTGCAGACCCAGATGCCGGAATCATCGGCGCGGCCCATGCCGGCTGGAAAGGCGCCCATGCCGGCGTCTTGCTTCAGACCCTCCAGGCGATGGAAGCTCTCGGCGCGAAGCGCGGCCGCATCCGCGCCGCCATTGGCCCGACGATCCAGCAGGCGAGCTATGAAGTCGGCCCGGAATTCCGCGACAATTTCCTCGGGCCCGACCCCGCGAGCGCGGACCTGTTCCTCCCCGGCAAGGGCGACCGCTGGCAGTTCGACCTGCCTGGCTTCTGCGCCCGCCAGCTTCGCCAGGCAGGGCTCGGCGCGGTTGACAATCTCGGTCACGACACCTGCGCGATGGAGGAGACCTATTTCTCCAACCGCCGCCGCAACCTTCGCGGCGAGCCCGACTATGGCCGGAATGCCTCAGTCATCGTGCTGAAAGGGTGACGCCGGGAGAATACAGATTCTGATGGCTTGCGACTCGCGGGCGCCTGTTACAAAAGCGTCGCGAGCCGGGCAGCAGAGGGTCGACAAAGCCATGAAACTTATCTCCTGCAACGCCAACCGGCCCCTCTCCGAAGCCATCGCCGACTATCTCGACATGCGGCTGACCCGCTCGGAGGTCAAAACCTTCGCCGACCAGGAAATCTTCGTGCGCATAGACGAGAACGTGCGCGGCGAGGATGTGTTCGTCATCCAGTCGACCTCCTACCCCGCCAATGACAACCTGATGCAGCTGCTGATCATGATGGACGCGCTGCGGCGCGCCTCGGCCCGGCGCATCACGGCGGTGATCCCGTATTTCGGCTATGCGCGGCAGGACCGGAAGACCGACGGCCGCACGCCGATCTCGGCCAAGCTGGTGGCTAATCTGATCTCCGCCTCGGGCGCCGACCGCGTGCTGACGGTGGACCTGCATGCCGGCCAGATCCAGGGCTTCTTCGATATCCCGACCGACAACCTGTTCGGCGGCCCGGTGATGATCGACGACATCAAGGAACGCTATGGCCGCGACAAGATCGTGATGGTCTCGCCGGATGTCGGCGGCGTGGTGCGCGCCCGCGCGCTCGCCAACAAGCTGAACGCCGACCTCGCCATCGTCGACAAGCGCCGTCCGGAAGCGGGCAAGTCGGAAGTGATGAACATCATCGGCGAAGTTGCCGGCAAGCGCTGCATCATGCTGGACGATATCTGCGATAGCGGCGGCACGTTGGCGAATGCTGCGGCGGCGCTGAAGGAACAGGGCGCCACGTCTGTGTCGGCCTATGTCACGCACGGCGTCCTGTCCGGCAGCGCCGTGGACCGGATCAACAAGTCCGTGCTCGACGAGCTTGTGATGACCGACACGATCCAGCCTTCGGAAGCGGCCCTCAAATCCAAGAAGATCCGCGTGCTGCCGATGTCTCCCCTCCTCGGCGAAGCCATCCGCCGCATCGCCAACGAGGAAAGTGTGTCGAAGCTGTTCGACCGGTAGGCCGCCTGACTTCAGGCGACCGCCCGCGCGAGCGCGCAGTGAGACCAGAGTTCCGACAAAGCCTCGACCAGATGGTCGATATCTTCATCCGTATGCACAGGGCTGGGCGTGATGCGCAGCCGCTCCGTGCCCTTGGGCACCGTCGGATAGTTGATCGGCTGGACATAGATACCATGCTTTTCCATAAGCCAGTCTGACAGCATCTTGCATTTCACCGGATCGCCGACCATCACCGGCACGATATGGCTGGGGTTCTCCAGCGTCGGGATGCCGATCTGGCGTAGCCGTACACGGACCTTTTCCACCCGGTCGCGCTGGCGCAGGCGTTCCCAGTTGCACTGTTTGAGATGCTGGATGGACGCGCGCGCGCCGGCCGCAATGTGCGGCGGCAGGGCGGTGGTGAAGATGAAACCCGAGGCGAAGCTGCGGACGAAATCCACGAGCGCCGCCGAGGCCGCGATATAGCCGCCGACGACGCCGAACGCCTTGCCGAGCGTGCCTTCGATGACGGTGAGCCGGTCCATCAGGCCTTCGCGTTCGGCGATGCCGCCGCCATGGTCGCCGTAGAGGCCGACAGCGTGGACTTCGTCGAGATAGGTCATCGCGCCGAATTCGTCCGCGATGTCGCAGAATTCCTTGATGGGGGCGATGTCGCCGTCCATCGAGTAGACGCTTTCGAAAGCGATCAGCTTTGGCGCGGCGGGATCGAGCGCAGCAATCTTCTCGCGCAGGTCGTGCGGGTCATTGTGGCGGAAGACGACGCATTGGGCGCGGCTATGGCGGATGCCTTCAATCATCGAGGCGTGGTTCAGCGCGTCCGACAGTATAATCAGCCCCGGGATCTTCGCGCCGAGCGTGCCGAGGCCCGCCTAGTTCGAGACATAGCCGGAGGTGAAGAGCAGCGCGGCTTCCTTGTTGTGTAGGCTTGCCAGTTCGCGCTCCAGCAGGACGTGATGATGATTGGTGCCGGAAATATTCCGTGTACCCCCTGCCCCGGCGCCGCAGCTGTCGAGCACGGCGTGCATCGCGGCCAGCACTTTCGGATTCTGCCACTTGCCGCCATCCCGAAGGGGGCGGTCAGCCTCATCGACCAAAATGACCTGTTCGAATTCATCCGTCACAGGATCATCCTCCTGAGACAGGCGTAGCGCGACATTCCTGCCGCGTCAAACCACGTTGACGTAAAGCTGGATTACTCCACCGTCCAGCCGCGCGGGGTGCGCCGGGCGTTGAGGGTGATGGGGGCGTCTTCGACGCGGGTCGGGTGAACAATTGCCGGGCGGCGCTGGACGACGTAGCGCAGGAGCAGGGCCGCTGCCGCGAGCATCAGGCCGGCAAGTGCCGTCATCATCGCGATCAGGCTGGCGAAGAAAACGAGCACAGCACCCACCAGAACCTGCGTCGCGAAGCCGAGGCCGGCGCGCAGCGAGACAAACACTCCCGGAAGGGATCCGGTGGCGCGGGGGGGAGGAAGCGTGTGGTCCATGTCAGCGAGTTTCACTTGTGAAGATGGCCAGAACGGGGCCGGTCGTCAACGGATAGAAGGCGGGAAAGGGTATTCCCGGGGCAAAAGCTCAATCCTGGCGCACCAGCAGGCCGCGTTCGGCGCGAATGCGCGCATAGGCGGCCGTGATGGCAGCGGCCTTGGAATGGGCAGCATCCTCAAACTCGCGCGGCGCGCCCATCTGTACGATCCGGTCCGGATGGTGATCCGCCATCAGGCGGCGATAGGCGCTGCGGATATCGGAAAACTCGGCATCATGGGCGACACCGAGGATGTGATAGGGATCATCGCGCTCCGGCCCGAGATGGCTCGCCTTGATGCGGCGGAAGGTGGCAGCATCGAAGCCGAACGCCTCGGACACGGTGCGCAGATAAGTCAGCTCGTCTTCGGTAACGACGCCGTCGGCGCCCGCAATCTGGAACAGGCCGTCGAGCACGCCTTCCAGCAGGCACGGCCGGTCGCCATAGCGCTTGCCGATCCGGCGGGCATAGGCCTCGTAGCCGCGCACCGTCTGGCGCGCGAGCGTGAACACGCGGCGCACATTCTCCGCCTCTTCAGGCGGCGCGCGGAAGACGCGGGAGAAGACCATGATCTCGCTGTCGCTGACTGTGCCGTCGGCGGCCGCCATCTTGGCGCCGAGGCCGACGACCGCTGCCGTGAAGCCGACATCGTTGGGATCCGGCGCGCACCCGTCCGCTCCCGCGCTGTCGATGCCGGGTTCCGGGCCGCTGTCAAACAGGCGGCGCCCGGAGTTGAGGAGGGTCTGCCAGAGGCTCATCTTGTTTTGTTCTATAGCAGGTGGAAGGCCGGCTTGGACAGATAACCCTGCTCAATTGCCTGTGAACCGGGGCTGAAAACACCGCCGGCAGGGCATTAAACCCTGTTCACATTGCGGAATTTTGCCGTGGAAGAACGAAAACTCACCCCTTTGGGGGCCTGCCGCTACTCTTCGGCAGAGGTCGTAGTGTCCGAAATGATCACCCACTCGCCGTAGGTCTTGCGCAGCACCAGCGTGTAGAGACCGCCCGGCGCATCTTTCTCGCGCGTCAGCTGCCAGCGGCCATGCGCCACTGCCGCATCCGGCGACAGGAGGATGATCTCATGGTCCGTGGTATTCAGCATGCCCATCAGTGCGCGGTCGGAATAGCGGGCCTTGTAGCGTGCCAGCGTGCCGGCATAGCCGCGCGTGACATCCCCGCCGGAGGCAAAGCGCAGCTCTTCCGATTGCCAGTAGCCCGCCATGAAACCCTCAATGTCGCCGCGGTTCCAGGCCTCGTCCTGCGCTTTCAGCAGCGCGAGGATGCGGGCGCTCTCGCGCGCCTGGATGTCAGCGGTCACCGCAGGCGGCGCAGAGGCGCAGGCCGCCGCGATCAGAACAACCAGTCCGGCGATCAGTGCACGGAACATCAGCGGCCTCAGTTTGCAGGCTTGTATTCGCCGGCTCCGGCAGGTTCCGGCTCGGCATCCAGAACTTCGCCTTCGACAGTCACTGCCGTTTCCTCGGCGACCTCTTCAAAGACCTCGTCTTCCTGCTTGCGGCCAAAGCCGAACAGGTTCTTGCGGGGCTTCTCTTCGGCGGCAACTTCTTCCTCGGCAGCCTCATCAACCTGCTTTTCGCGCCGCCGGCCCAGCGGACCGCGCGCATCGGCGTGGCGGTCATACTGCATCGAATAGTATTCCCAGGCCGTATGCGTCAGCGGTTTCGGCGTCAGCTCGAGGCCGTACATCCGCAGTCGTTCGACGACCTCATCGCGCAGGTGCATGTTCGGGAAGGCGTCCGCCTTGAAGGCATGACCCTTCATCCAGTCGCGCACATCCCAGCTGCGCACCCGGCCGATTTCGCGCGGCAGGGCACCCTTGTGCACTTCCCAGAGATACAGCGCGGCAATGCCGTTGATGGTGGCGTCCATCGCATCATCCAGCACCGCGCCCGGCTCCTTGCCTTGCGCCAGTTGGGCGCGCAGCGACAGCTTGCGCGCTTCGAGTTCCTGATAGGTGACGCCGACCACGGCAAGGCCGTGACGGTTTGTGTTGATCAGCGCACGGTTAACCCCGTCGAGCTGCGGATAACGGATCGGCAGCAGCACGTCCGGCGCAACGCCTGGATTGGTCGCCACCTGTGACAGCTCGCTGATCATGCGGTGAAGGTTGATGCGCAGCTCATGGCTGACGCCCTCAAGGGCCGACAGGCGGCCGGCACGGTTGTCCTCGCGCATCCGCCAGAGGTGCCAGGCGACCAGTGTCAGCAAGGCGACCATCAGGCCGAGGCCGCCGGTCAGGAAGGTATAAAACTGCGCTACGCTCATTCTGAGGTCCCCCGAGACATGCCGGAGCAAGCAAGGCGCGCGCCAGATCAGCCCGGCGAGCCGCTTATGTCTTAAACGCCGAGGACGCGCCCTGCAATGACCCGAAGCCTGTCAATAAGTTCAGGATCGCGGGCGTCTGCTGTCGTAATCAATGCAGAATCAAGGCTGTTTTCGATACCCTGCGGCGATGCGGAACGCGCCGTGCCGCTCAGTTTCAAGGCAAGCTGGCGGATCGCGCGGCGGGCGAGTGCGCTGTTCTGGTGCATCACCTTCAGCACGTCCGGCACGGTCACGGCCTCATCCGGGCTGCGCCAGCAATCATAGTCCGTCACCATGGCCAGCGTCGCGTAAGGCAGCTCCGCCTCCCTCGCGAGCCGGGCTTCGGGCATGTTGGTCATGCCGATAACGTCCGCCCCCCATTGCCGGTAGAGCGCCGATTCCGCGCGCGTCGAAAATTGCGGACCTTCCATCGCAAGGTAGGTGCCGCCCCGGTGCACCCTGCCCCCTTCCGTCTCGACAGCGTCCGCCGCCAGCGCCGACAGGCGGCGGCAGACCGGATCCGCCATCGAGACATGCGCGACGAGCCCCGCGCCGAAAAAGCTCTGCGGACGGCCAAACGTCCGGTCGATGAACTGGTCGACGGCCACCACATCGCCCGGCGCATAGGCTTCCTGCAGTGATCCGCAGGCCGAGACGGAGAGAATGTCGGTACAGCCCGCCATCTTCAGCGCAGCGATATTGGCGCGGTAGGGCACATCCGACGGCGACAGCCGGTGGCCTTTGCCGTGACGCGGCAGGAAGACCAGCTGCGTCTCTCCGATGCGCCCGCGCACCAGATGATCAGAAGGCATTCCCCACGGCGTTTCCGGCTGGAAGATTTCCCAGTCCTCCAGCCCGTCAATGGCATAGAGGCCCGATCCCCCGATGATGCCGAGCGTCCAGCTCATATGCCTCTCCTCAGAACCATTTGCGCATGCCCACCGGCGGCGGGGCGCGCGGATTGACCGTCGTCAACGCCACATCCTCCGCCAACTGATAGCCGAGGGCGGCATAGTAATCGACAAGCCGAGGCTGGTCGAAGCGCACGGCGAGCTGCGCGCCCGCCATACCAGCCGCGCGGCCC
>DNFL01000043.1:0-787 GCA_003486945.1 Hyphomonas sp.
CAGGGCGCTGAGATCGCGGTCGCGGCGCAGCAGCACGGCTTCGCCGGCAGAGGGGATTTGAGTGTCCGACAGGTCTAGGATCACGATCTGGCGGTGGACCTGCACCATGGTGGCGCGCGAGAGTCCGTCGAGCGTTTCGCGGGAGACTGTGGCGATGTCGATCAGCAGCGGATCGGGCGCGCTGAAATCGATCGGCGTGCTGGCCAGATAGGGGCGCATGCCGCTGGCGCGCAGGCGGGAACTGATCATTTCCAGGCGGGGGCTGCCAGCCGCGATCTCGATGGGTGGATCGAAGAATGAGAGATCGGACATAAGCTAAAACGCCTGCAGCTGAGCACCTCCGGGCGGACGCGGCGGCACCCCTTCCTTTTGCGGTCCGGACACTTAAGGTTCGCCTAATTCGACCATGAACACTGAGTAATTCGGGAGGCAGAACATGGCCCAGGGACCGCTTTCGGGCGTCAAGATTGTTGAATTCGCCGGGATCGGGCCAGGACCGTTCTGCGGGATGCTGCTGTCCGACATGGGCGCCGATGTCATCCGAATCGACCGGCCGGGCGATGGCCGTCCGGGCCGGGCGGCGGATGTGATGAGCCGGGGGCGCCGGTCCATCGGGCTGAACCTCAAGGACCCGAGGGACGTGGAAGTGGCGCTGAAGCTGCTGGAGAAGGCCGATGGCCTGATCGAAGGCTTCCGGCCGGGCGTGATGGAGCGCAACGGGCTCGGGCCGGATGAGGTGCTGAAGCGCAACCCGAAGCTGGTTTATGGCCGCATGACCGGCTGGGGC
>DNFL01000043.1:958-3073 GCA_003486945.1 Hyphomonas sp.
GGCCGCATGACCGGCTGGGGCCAGTATGGGGCGCTCTCGCATTCGGCGGGCCATGACCTCAACTATATTGCTATCACCGGCGCGCTGCATGCGATGGGCGACGGCGATGGACGTCCGCGTCCGCCGTTGAACCTGGTCGGTGATTATGGCGGCGGAGCGCTCTATCTCGCGATGGGCCTGCTGGCCGGCATCCTGAACGTGAAGAATGGCGGTAAGGGGCAGGTGGTCGATGTGGCCATGTCGGATGGCGCGGCATCTCTTGCGACGATGTTCTACGGCATGAAGGCCATGGGAATCTGGACCGATGACCGCGAAGCCAACATGCTGGACGGCGGCGCGCACTTCTACGACACCTATGAAACCAAGGACGGCAAGTGGGTATCGATCGGTTCGATCGAGCCGCAATTCTACGCCATCCTGCGCGAGAAGGCGGGGCTGACCGATCCGGCGTTTGATGCGCAAATGAACAAAGCCGGTTGGCCGGACCTGAAACAGAAGATTGCCGCTGTCTTCAAGACCAAGACGCGCGACGAATGGTGCGCAATCATGGAAGGCACCGACATCTGCTTCGCGCCGGTCCTATCGATGAGCGAGGCGCCGAAGTACAAGCACAACGTGGACCGCAAGGCCTTTGTCGAGATTGAGGGCGTCGTGCAGCCGGCGCCTGCGCCTCGCTTCTCCGTTACGCCGCCGGCCATCCAGCGTCGCCCGGCTGGGCTTGGTGAGCACACGGACGAAATCCTGAAGGATTGGGGTGTCGCGCGCGGATGAGCGCGCTGCCGGGAACCACGGGCCGCCGCCGCATCTACCTGATGCGGCACGGCTTTGTGGACTATACGTCCGAGGCGGTCCGCAAGGCGCGTGACCCGAAGGTTGCCGAGTTGACCGAGCGGGGCGTCGCCGAAGCCAAGGCAGCCGGCGTGGCCCTGTCGGACGTGCATTTTGACTTGGCGCTCTGCTCAGGCCTGAAGCGGACACGGCAAACGGCGGAATATGTGCTGGCAGAGCATCCGAAGGCCCCAGTGCTGGAGGTAGAGGAGCGGCTTGGAGAGCTGCGCTCCGGCAGTTACATGGACTTCCACTCGGCCGAGCACCTCGCCGCTGTGATGACGTTTACGTTCGAGCAGGCCGGGGAGCCGGGGGCAGAGTTTCTGCCCGGCGGGGAACGGTTTGCGGACGCGCTGATTCGAATCAGGGCGGGCCTCAAAGACCTTCTTCACCGCCCGAACTGGGCCTGCGCACTGGTTGTGGCACACGAAGTCGTGAACCGGATGTTGCTGGCCGACACAATTGGCGCTCCGCTCGGGGCCAGTGTCGGGTTCGAACAGGACACAGGATGTATCAATATTCTGGACTTCGATATGGTGCCGGACGAGGCTGGAACAGGCACACGGATCGAGCGCGGGGTTATCAAGGCGGTGAACCTGACACCTGCTAACTACCTGAAAAACGGGATGAATTTGCGCAGCCTCGAGGCGATCTTCACGCGGCCATCAGAGCGCGCGGAGTAAGCAGAGCCGGTCACTCGCTGGCCGAGGGCGGCGTCCTTGAAGGTGCGCTTCCGGCCCGGTTTGCTGAACATTGTACAACGCCCGCGCACGCCATCGTTCAGACTCAATTTCTTATTAACTATAGGTGTCGGCCCGGAGCCAATCAGGCTGCTTGCCAGGGCAAAGGTCCGACGTCCTTCTTGCATACCTTGGCCGGCCTTCGGGCCGGCCATTTTCGTCCGGGACTTTGCTGAAAATCCTGCCGTTTGGAGCTTGCCAGAGCCGGCAGGCTGCGTTAACAGGCCCCCTTTCCCGCGTGCCACAGGGTTCGCGGACAAACCAGATTCCGGAAGCTGTGCCATGGCCGTCCCAAAGAGTAAAAAATCGAAGTCGCGCACCCGCATGCGCCGTTCGCACGACCGGCTGGCGATGAACACCTTCATCGAAGACGCGAACTCGGGCGAACTTCGCCGTCCGCACCACATTGACCTGAAATCCGGACAGTACCGTGGCCGCCAGATCCTGGAGCCGCAGGAAGACTAAGGTCTGCCTGTTTGCGTGCAGGAATGCCGAAACCCCGCCCAAGTGGCGGGGTTTTGCGTTTGTAAGCCCCTGTTCACGAATG
>DNFL01000051.1 GCA_003486945.1 Hyphomonas sp.
GGAACCCGAAGGGCAAGTTCCGCCCGCTGCACCGGTTCAACCCCGTACGCCTGAAGTTCATCCGCGAGACGGCGGAGCGCCATTTCGGCCTTGCGCCGGGCCTGCGCCAGCCGCTGGAAGGCCTGCGCCTCCTGGATATCGGCTGCGGCGGCGGCCTCGTCTCGGAGCCGATGACGCGGCTCGGCGCGTCTGTCACCGGCGTCGATGCCTCCGAGGCCAATATCAAGACGGCGCTGACGCATGCCTCCGAACAGGGCCTTGCCATCGACTACCGCGCCGGAACCGCCGAGGGCCTTCTGGCAGCGGGCGAAGGGCCGTTTGATATGGTGCTCAACCTGGAAGTCGTCGAACACGTTGCCGACCCCGCGCAGTTCCTCGCTGACACCGCACGGCTGGTGAAGCCGGGCGGGATGATGATCGTAGCGACGCTGAACAAGACCGCGAAGGCGCTCGCAACAGCGGTGATCGGCGCAGAATACATCCTGCGCTGGTTGCCGCCGGGCACGCATGACTGGTCGAAGTTTCTCGATCCGGAAGATGTGCGCGCGCCCCTCGAAGGCGCGGGCATGATCGCGGACGCGCCGGTGGGCGTGATCTTCAGGCCCATCTCCGGCCAATGGGAAATCGGCGGGGACACCAGCGTCAATTACATGGTCGTCGCCCGGAGGCCGGCATGAACGCCCTGCCCTCTCCCGAAGAGGTGCACCGTTTCTGGTTCGGCGAGGAGGCGGGCGCGCCGGCCGTGCTGGAAACCAAGGCGAAGCTCTGGTTCAATGGCGGCAAGGATTTCGACCGTGAACTGACGGAGCGTTTCCTGCCTTTGCTCGAAACTCTGTCCGCAGGCCCGCTGGCATATGACTGGGCATCGCGCGGCGCGAAGGGACGGCTGGCCGCGATCCTCGTGCTCGACCAGATGAGCCGCAATATCTTCCGGGGCAGCCCGCGCGCCTTCGCGCAGGACATGCTGGCGCTTCATCTGTGCAAGGACGGATTGGCGAAAGGCGAGGATGGGGCGGTTTCGGAAGCCGAGCGCGTGTTCTTCTACCTGCCGCTTGAACATTCCGAAGCGATGGAAGACCAGCAGCGCGCGGTATCCCTGTTCGACGCACTGGCAAAGGACGCCCGCGAGCCCTTCGCGGCCTTCACGAAGAACACGCTCGACTATGCCCACCAGCATCTCGACGTGATCCGCCAGTTCGGCCGTTTCCCCCACCGCAACGCTGTCGTCGGGCGAGCGAGCACGCCTGAGGAGCAAGCTTGGCTGGCCGAGGGCGGCGGATTCTGAGCAATCTCAAATTACTTAAGTGTCTACTTGACTGTTGATGTTCGAATTGTTAAGCATTCGCTTAACTATAAAGGACGCCCATCATGCCGCACCAGTTTGTTACCCATGGTAGCTTCACCATTGAGCGAAGATTCAAACAGTCTCCGTCAAAAGTGTTCGGCTGGTTTGCCGATCCTGCGAAGAAACGCCGCTGGTTCGCGGAAGGTCCGGGATTCCACCTCGACTCCTACGAGATAGATTTCCGCGAAGAAGGCTTCGAACGCTCGCGCTTCCGCTTCATAGCGGACAAGCCGATCGAGGAAGGCACTCCGTGCACGAATGATACGGTCTTCCTGGACATTGTCCCGAACCAGCGGATTGTCTTTACCTACACGATGAAGGTTGCCGGCAACCGGATTTCATCCTCGCACACCACCGTTGAGTTTCAGCCCGATGGCACAGGCACCCTGATGGTATTCACCGAACAGGCAGCCTTCTTCGAAGGCGGCGACGGCATCGCCATCCGCGAACAGGGTACGCGCGAACTGATCGATAGCCTTGCCCGCGAACTGGGAGAATAGGATGGCTCCGCCCTTTGCCCGCGAACCGGACATCGACCCTGTCGGAATGGTGTTCCACGCACTGTCCGACCGTACACGGCGCACAATCCTGGAACAGATCAGCGAGCGGCCCGCCTCGCTTTCCGAAGTCGCCCGCCCGCTGGGGCTTTCGCTGGCGGCCATCGTGCAGCATGTGCAGGTTCTGGAAGGATCGGGACTCGTCCGTACGGAGAAGGTAGGACGGGTGCGCACCTGCCAGCTTGCCCCGGAAGGGCTAGCGCTCGCTGCCGGCTGGATCGAAGACCGCCGCCGTCTCTGGAACCGCCGCTTCGACCGCCTCGCAGACCTCCTCGACGAGGAAGACGACAGCTAGTTCGGCGACGTCTCGATCTTCTTTTCGATACTCATCGCGGTTTCATGCTGCACAGCCCGGGTCAGCGGATAGGTGCGTGCGATCAGTCCGGCAGCGATATACAGCGCGGCGGGCAACAGGGCGAAGACGAGGACAAGTCCGAAGATGGCACTGTCCGAGTTTTCCGCTCCTGGACGGAAGCCCGCAACTTGTCCGACAATCAGGTAACCCACACCGAACGCGAGGCTGGAGCCGACCTTGTTGAAGCTGGTCAGGATTGCATAAAAGATGCCGGCGCGGTTCTCGCCGCTGGTCGCGGCCTGAACCTCGACGATGTCTGCCGTCATCGCCCGCGCGAGGAAAAGCGGCGCGCTGAACGAAATGCCGGAGATCAGTGAGCCGAGCAGGAAGAGGGTGAAATTGCCCGTCGGTGCCAGCAGGATGAAAGAGGCAAACGCGGCGCCGGAAAAACTGACCGCTGCAAAATAGGCGGTGCGCTTCTCGGTTTTCCGCGCCAGCCAGAGCCAGCCGGGAAGTGCGACGATGGCCATGATGAAGAACAGAACAAGCCCGAGACTTGCCTGTCCGCCCACCGCGCCAAAAGCATAGATGGCGACAAACAGGTAATTCGCGGCAGTGACCGAAATGGCCGTTGAAACGAACAGCTCCATCATCAGCACCTTGCTGAACAGAGGACTGCGGATCGCCTCGATCATCGGTCGGAACTCGAACTTCTCGACGAGTTTCGATTCGCCCTTCAGCGGCGGGTCCGGCACAAAGAAGCAGGACAGCGCTGCCGAGACCGGCAGGGCGATGAT
Source organism: Hyphomonas sp. (assembly GCA_003486945.1). Classification (GTDB taxonomy): domain Bacteria; phylum Pseudomonadota; class Alphaproteobacteria; order Caulobacterales; family Hyphomonadaceae; genus Hyphomonas. The sequence continues at coordinate 2,995 of DNFL01000051.1, forward strand.
CAGCACCCAGCCCATCACCGCAACTTGGCCAAACCTGTCTGTCTCCACGCCGCCACCTTCAAGGATCAGCGGCACCGCGAGCAGGAGCAGCATCGACAGAACCGAGACAATCTCCGGCCACAGGAAGAGGCGTGAGCGATCGTCATAGTCCTGCGCAATCGCCGGAACCCAGGCTGCCCGGGATGTCTGCAGCAAGGTGAAGCCGACATAGAAGATCAGCATCCAGAATATGAAGTAACCTGCCCCGGCGCCCGGCGGCGGCATGTAGACGAAATAGGTCGCAATCCCGAGTATCGGCACGCACAGAATGATCCAGTGGCGTACCCGGCCCAGCGGGGTGCGGTAGCGGTCGACCAGATAGCCCATCACCGGATCGGTCACGATGTCCCAGAAACGCAGGAGCATGAACAGAAGCCCCGTCATCTCAAGCCCGAGGCCGACCTCCTGAGCATAGAGCGGGGCGAGATAGACGCCGAGCGGAAGACCAACGCCGGCAATCGGCACACTCAGAGTGGCGAAAGCGAGCACACGGGGAAAGGACAGGCGCCGGGGCGAAGCGTCGTTCATGGTGGCGCGCACCCTGCAATGGGAATTCGTGACGGCCAAGTCATTTTTTCGCGAGCCGTCGCTTGACGCAGGAGAAGGCGGGCGCGAACCATGCGGCAAAGAAATTCCGGGAGGTCCATCGCCATGATCCGCAACATCCTGATCGGGCTCGGCCTCGCGCTGGCGGCGCTTGCCGGGTTCATCCTTTTCAACACGTTCAACTATGGCGGCGCCCCGGTTGGCGGGCGGGTCGAGTTGCCGGTGCCGCCGGAAGTCTCGGCCGAGCGCGCGGCGGAAAATCTCGGCGCGGCGATCCGCTTCCGCACGATCACCCTCGCGAGCGGCGATCCGCGCCCCGGCCAGGAAGGCGAATGGCTGGCGATGCATGCCTGGCTGGAGGAAACCTATCCGGCGGCGCATGCTGCAATGACGCAGGAATTCGTGTCCGGCACGCTGACTCTGCTTTACACTTGGCAAGGCTCGGACGCTTCGCTCAATCCCCTGCTGCTGATGGCGCACCAGGATGTCGTGCCGGTAAACATCGGCACGGAGGATGACTGGGAAGGCGCGCCGTTCGGGGGCGAGATCATCGATGGCTATATCTATGGCCGCGGCGCGATTGACGACAAGGGCTCACTCGTCGGCCTGATGGAAGCGGCCGAGGCGCTGGCGGCTTCGGGATTCCAACCCCGCCGTACACTGATCTTTATGTTCGGGCATGACGAGGAAGTTTCGGGCTCAAGTGCCGAAGCAGGCGTGGCGCTTCTCAAATCGCGCGGCATATCGCCGGAGATGGCGCTGGATGAGGGCTTCATGATCGTCAATCCTTCCCCACTGACCGGCAAGCCGGCGGGTTTCATCGGCATTGCCGAGAAAGGTTATGTGACGCTCGAAATCACGGCCCTTGGCGAGGGAGGGCATTCTTCAACACCGCCGCGCAATTCAGCCGCGGTGCGCCTGGCGCGGGCCGTTGTCGCGCTCGACCAGAACCAGATGCCCTCTTCCCTCTCGAAACCGCCCGCCTCCGACATGTTCCGTGCCGCCGGCAAGGATATGCCGTTCATGCAGCGAATGGCCTTTTCGAATCTCTGGCTCTTTCAGGGCATGATCGATGATCAGCTCTCGGACATTGCAGCCGGCAACGCGATGATCCGCACGACGACAGCGCCGACGATGCTGGAAGGCTCTGCCAAGGAAAACGTGCTGGCGCAGCGCGCCAAGGCGACGATCAATTTCCGCATCCATCCGAACGATACCGAGGAAGACATCGTCGCGCATGTGAAACGCGTGACGAAGGATATCGAAGGCATCGAGGTGGCCGTGATCAAGGAAGGCATTCGCGGCTCGGGCGCCTCCAAAGTCTCGCCGACGGACAACCGCGCCTATGCCGTGCCCGCCAGCGTGGCCGAGGCGACCATGCCGGGCGCGGCGGCGGCGCCGGGCCTCGTGCTAGGCGCAACCGATGCCCGTTATGCAGAGGATATCACCCCGAACGTCTACCGCTTCGCGCCGTCCATCCTGACGCCGGACGAACTGACCGGCTTCCATGGCACCAATGAACGCACGAGCGTGGAAAACATGGGTCGCCTGGCGCGCGGCTATGCGCAGATCATCCTGGCGATGGATGCGGAGTAGTTGAATATTGCTCGTGGGGCGCCGGGCTGAGGGGTGAAGTTTTAGCCCCTCAGTTCACCGGGCCGGTCACGCGGGTGATCGGGATGGTGTAGTGGCGGGCGCAGAACTGGCAGTCGATGGCGAGCGTGCCGTCCGGTTCGACAAGGTCGTGGAGCGCGTCGTCGGGCATCTGGCGCAGGGTCTGGATCAGGCGGTCTTCGTTGCAGGTGCAATGATCGGTGACCGGCACGCCGTCTTCGAGGCTGACGCCCTGTTCGTGGAACAAACGGTAGAGAAGTTCCGTCGCCGGAAGGCCGGTATCGGAAAGCTCGCCCGGCGTCAGCGTGGCAAAGAGGGCTTCGGCTTGGCGCCAGTCTTCGTCGGTGTCGCCGCGCGTCTCGTCGCCGGCAACGCGCTGGATCATCATGCCACCTGCGGTCCATTCGCCGCTGGCGGTTTCTTCTACCGAGAGGCGCACACGGGTGGGCACCTGTTCTGACATCGCGAAATAATCCTCCGCACACTGAGCAAGCGTTCCCTTGGTCAACGGCACCACACCCTGATAGGGCTGGATATTCGGATTGTCCTGGATCAGGATCAGGCCGAGGCGGCCCGTGCGCCCGAACAGCTGGGGCATGTGGGGCGCCTTGCCCTTGTTGATCCGGTCGAGTGTGGTCCAGGCTTCGGCATCATAACGGGCATAGCCGCGTACACCGCCGCGCGTGGAGTATTCACCGACGAGCATCCGCACCACGCCGTCATCGGCCTCGGCCTGCACGAGAATGCGCCCATCGAATTTCAGCGATGCGCCGACCAGCGCGGCCAGCGCCACTGCCTCGCCGAGGAGGCTGGCGAGGTGGGTGGGATAATCGTGGCGCGCGAGGATCGGGCCGATGGAGCCGGCCGACATGCGGGCGACGCGGCCGCGAACGGCGCGGCCTTGGATCTGGAAACTGGCGGCGAAATCACCGGTGGAATGGGCGGGATGGGTCATGTCAGGTCTGTCACGGGAAGCTCAAGGCGCCCCATGTGGCAGCGAGGCGACCGTATCGCAAGGGGCGGGCTGCCCTCGCCTACTTTCCCAAACACCAGCGCAGGATGGCCTTCTGGGCGTGTAGGCGGTTTTCCGCTTCATCGAGGACGAGGCTGGCGGGGCCGTCGATCACATCCTCATCGACCTCCTCGCCGCGGTGCGCCGGCAAGCAGTGCAGGAATTTCGCGCCGGGATTGGCGAGGCCCATCAATTCTGCGGTGACCGCAAAGGGCTCCAGGATTTCGAGGCGGCGTTCGGCGTCCATGTCGCCCATCGAGACGAACGTGTCGGCGATCACGACATCGGCGCCGGCGACGGCTTCCTCGGCCGTGTTGAAGAGCTCGATCCGGCCCTGCAGTTCGGTTGCGATTTCCAGATCGTCCTCATCCGGAGCATAGCGGGCGGGTGTACCGATGGCGAGTGAGAAGCCGAATTTCGGCGCGGCATGGATGAAGCTGGCGCAGACATTGTTTCCATCGCCAACCCAGGCGAGGCGGGCGCCTTTCAGGGGGAGGCCGTGTTCTTCCAGCGTCATCAGGTCGGCCATGATCTGGCAGGGATGCGAGCGGTCCGACAGGCCGTTGATCACCGGCACACCGGCGGCTTCGGAGAAGACTTCGATATCGGTGTGATCATTTGCTCGGATCATCACGGCATCAACATAGCGCGAGAGCACGCGGGCGGTGTCTTCGATCGTCTCACCGCGGCCGAGTTGCATGTCGGAGGCGACGGTGGTGATCGACGAGCCGCCGAGCTGGCGCATCGCCATGTCGAAGGAGAAGCGCGTGCGGGTGGAGGCCTTCTCGAAGATCATCGCGAGCGTATGCCCGTCGAGCGGCGCGCCGGCATCAACGCGCCCCTTCGGCCAGGCGGCGCGGGCCTTCTTCATGCGGTGGGCCTCATCGAGAATGGCGCGCAGCTCGGCGCGCTCGATCGGCCAGAGGTCGATGAAGTGGCGGATATCCATGAGGTCTGCCCCGCAAAAATAAGCGCGCCGCATAGCGCGATTGGGCCGCGATGTCATCCGCGTTCTGATGACAGGGGAATGACGGTTGCCCCGGCGGACGCGTTGCCGCCGGGGCGAATGTCAGAGAGGGGGCGGGCGCCGGGTCAGGGGGGGAGGAACGGTAGAGCCCGTTGCCAGACACCTGCCCCCTCCCCTCCCAGGGAGGGAGAGGGTTCGCGCGGCGCGTCAGGCGCGCTTGACCACGCGGATGACGAGCAGCAGGAGGACCGCGCCGAGCGTGGCGTGGACGATGGCGCCGAGGATGCCGCCGCCGAGGCTGAAACCCAGGCTGGGGAAGATCAGGCCGGCCACGAAGGCGCCGACGATACCGACAATGATATTGCCGACGATGCCGAAGCCGTAACCCTTGACGAGCACGCCGGCGAGCCAGCCCGCGACAGCGCCGATGAGAAGGAAGATCAGAAGGCTTTCGAGGGTCATTTGTATTTCTCCTTGCCCTTGCGCGGGCCCCTGACGGGCCTCGCTTCTGAATGGGTGAGGCAAACTGGCCAGCCGTTCGGGGCGAGAATGCGGCCATTCGGGGCCATGGGGTGGGCATAAAGCCTACAAAAGAGTCATGTCTTCCGCCTCTGTCGCGTCTGCGACAGATACCGGATGGAACTTAGAATCCGTAGGCGCGTTCGACCTTGCCGACGCGGATATGGTAAGCGGAATAGAAGGCCTCGCGGCCGCGCTTCTGGGCGGCCATGTGCTCGGCATTCTGCTTCCAGGTGCGGACTGCCTCTTCGCTGTCCCAGTAGCAGACGGTGATCTCCGCCCCGCCTTCGCCCTGCGCGGTTTCATAGCCGAGGAAGCCCGGGCTCTCCAGCATCAGCTTGTTCATACGGGCAGCGGTTTCGGCATATTCCTCCGGCTCGCGGCCGGAGAAGACGGCGGAAAAGATGACCACCCAATAGGGCGGCGGGGGTGTCCGGGCGATCATCGCGGGCGGCTCCGTCAAAAAACCGTTGTGGCTGAGGGGTAAGGACCCTATCTGGCACGCCTGTTAACAAAGCGCCCGCTGGAAAGCACTGCCAAACTTCCCTAGAAGCAGGCCAACCCTTCAACGATTTGCCGGAGTTCAAGCCCCGACATGGATAACGTCCTCATCATTGGCGCCGGCGCGGCCGGCTCTGTCGTCGCCAAGAAGTGCGCGATGGACCGCGACACGTTCAAGCACATCACCCTCGCCTCGCGCCGCATCGAAAGCTGCGAGAAGGTGGCGAAGGATTGCGTGACGCCGATCGAGATTGCGCAGGTGGACGCCGATGACGTGGCCGCGACCGTGGCGCTGATCCGCAAGGTGAAGCCGGACCTCGTGATCAACATGGCCCTGCCCTATCAGGACCTGCCGATCATGGATGCCTGCCTCGAGGCGGGCGTCAGCTATCTCGACACCGCGAACTATGAGCCGCGGGAAGTGGCGAAGTTCGAATACTCCTGGCAGTGGGCCTATCAGGACAAGTTCAAGGCCGCTGGCCTGACGGCAATCCTCGGCTGCGGCTTTGACCCAGGCGTCTCCAACATCTGGTGCGCCTATGCGCAGGAACACCTGTTCGACGAGATCGACTACATCGACATTGTCGACTGCAATGCCGGCGACCATGGCAAGACGTTCGCGACGAACTTCAACCCGGAGATCAACCTTCGCGAAGTGACGCAGGACGGTAAATACTGGAAGAATGGCGAGTGGATCGAGATCCCGGCCCTCAGCATCAAGACGATGGTGGATTATCCCGAAGTCGGCCCGCGCGCCTCCTACCTCATCTATCATGAGGAAGAGGAAAGCCTCGTGAAAAACATCAAGGGCCTGAAGCAGATCCGCTTCTGGATGACCTTTGGCGAGGCTTACATCAAACACCTCGAAGTGTTCAAATCCATCGGACTAATCAGCCTCGAGCCGATCAAGCACAAGGGCATGGACATCGTGCCGATGGAATTCCTGCGCGACCTGCTGCCTGCGCCGTCCTCGCTCGCCGAAGGCTATTCGGGCAAGACGAGCATCGGCGTGATCATCCGGGGACGGAAGGATGGAAAATCGCTGACCAAGATGCTGTACAATGTGTGCGACCATGCCGAGACGAACCGCGAAGTGGGCGCGCAGGCGGTGAGCTACACGACGGGCGTGCCGCCGGTGTCCGGCGCGGCAATGTTCTTCCGCGGCATCTGGAAAGGCCCGGGCGTGTTCAACGTTGAGGAATTCCCGTCGGCGCCCTTCCTGGAGGACGTCGCCAAACGCGGCCTGCCGACGACGATCATCGACATCAAGCCGGGCGATCAGGATGAGCTGTTCGCGGTGGTGACCTAATTGCAGAAGAAATGCTGGCAAAGGGAGCGGCGCTATTTGCCAATCGTCTTGGCACTCGCTTTCGTCCCGTTGCTGCTGTTCGTCGCCCATTTAACCTTATCTTACCTGGCCTTCGGCTTTAGGGGCTGAAACCCATGACATCTATCCAGACCCCCTGCTTCGTCCTCGACGCCGCGCGCCTCCGGAAAAATCTGGAGACGGCGAAGCGCGTGCGCGAGGAGGCCGGGTGTAAGGTGCTGCTCGCCACCAAGGCCTTCGCCATGCCAGCCGCCTTCCCGCTGATGCGCGACTATCTCGATGGCACGACTGCCAGCGGCGAGCATGAGGCGATTATGGGCGCCGAGGAATTCGGCAAGGAAGTCCACGTCTATTCGCCGGCCTACACCGAAGATGAAGTCCGCCGGCTGACGAAAGTGGCGCAGCATATCTATTTCAATTCGGCCGAGCAGCTGGGCCGGTTTGGCGATATCGCGCGGGATGCCGGCTGCCATGTCGGCCTGCGGGTGAACCCCGGCTATTCGAATGCAACGCTGGGCGGCGACCTTTACAATCCCACCGCGCCGACAAGCCGGTTCGGCGAAGTGCCGTCAAAGCTCGCGCAGGTGAACTGGAGCGGCGTCGACATCTTCCATGTCCACGCGCTGTGCGAGAGCTTGGCAGAGGGATCGGTCGGGCTGATCAAGGCCGTGTCGGAGAAATTTGCGCCTTATCTCGAGCAGGTGAAGGCGGTGAATTTCGGCGGCGGGCATTTCCTGAACAAGCCAGGATACAATGTCGATGCGCTGATCGCGGCGATTAAGAAATTCAAAGCACGTTTTGGCATCGAAGTGATCCTCGAGCCGGGCGCGGGCCTTGTCGTGAACACCGGCGAGCTGCATTCGACTGTGCTGGCGCTGCACTGGAACGAGATGGACCTTGCGATCCTCGATGCCTCGGCTTCGACGCATATGCCGGACGTTCTGGAAGTGCCCTACCGCCCAGACGTGATCGGCGCGGGCCAGCCGGGCGAGTTTGCGCACACGTACCGGTTTGGCGGCAAGACCTGCATGACGGGCGATGTGATCGGGGATTATTCCTTCGAGAGGCCGCTGGCGCCGGGCGACGGAATCATCTTCACCGACCAGATGCATTACAGTTTCGTCAAGACCAACACGTTCAACGGCACACCGCTCGCAAATCTTGCGATCCGCTGGGAAGACGGGCGCGTGGAGCCGATTTCCGATTTCGGCTACGGCGAATTCCGCCGCCGACTCGGGCGTTAGCCCTCCTCGCCCAGCAGCCACGGCTCCTTCTGTACACGGAGCATAACCGCCATCCGGTTGTCCGCGCCGAGCTTGGAAAGTACGGCAGAGGCATGATGCTCCACCGTGCGCTTGGAGAGCGCGAGCGTGTCGGAAATATCCTGATTGGACAGGCCGGACGCCATATGGCGCAGCACTTCCTGCTCGCGCGCGGTGAGGCCGAGAGGATGATTGCGGGCGGCTTTGTAAACGCCGCGACGCGCGCGCGGCAGGGCGCGGGTGTGGC
>DNFL01000150.1:0-400 GCA_003486945.1 Hyphomonas sp.
GCCTCGCCGCCCTCGCGCACGCCGTATTCCGCTCCGTCCGCCGGGGGCCTTCCAACCGCGCGTGAGTTTTTGCGTCGCATGTGCGATTATGCGCACTGGGATCTGATGCCTTTGTATATTAGTCTGCGCTAATATATTGCGAGGAGGCACTCGTGGAACTTGACGCCCTCATCCTGTCGCGGTTGCAATTTGCATTCGTCATTGCCTTCCACATCATCTTCCCGTCCTTCACAATTGGCCTCGCCGCCTTCCTGGCTGTCTGCGAAGGCCTCTGGCTGAAAACCGGGCGCGACATTTTCCGCCGCCTCTATCTCCACTGGGTCAAGATCTTCGCGCTGGCATTCGCCATGGGCGTCGTGTCCGGAGTCGTGATGAGCTACCAGTTCGGCACCAACTGGAG
>DNFL01000150.1:596-5936 GCA_003486945.1 Hyphomonas sp.
CTACCAGTTCGGCACCAACTGGAGCGTCTTCTCGGAAAAAGTCGGCAGCGTCATAGGCCCCCTCCTCGGTTACGAAGTGCTCACAGCTTTCTTCCTCGAAGCGACCTTCCTCGGTGTCATGTTGTTCGGCTGGAACCGCGTCGGCCGCAAGCTCCACTTCGTCGCCACGCTCGCCGTCGCCATCGGCACGACCATTTCGGCCTTCTGGATACTCTCCGCCAACAGTTGGATGCAAACGCCAACAGGCTACGCGATTGATCCGGACACGGGCAAATTCTACGCCACCGACTGGATGCAGGTTGTTTTCAATCCCAGCTTCCCGAGCCGCTTCGTGCACATGCTGCTCGCCGCTTACATCACCACCGCCGCCGTCGTACTCGCCGCCAGCGCCTGGCAGCTTCTGCGCAATCGCGGCAGCGAACCCGGCCGCTGGCAGATGCGCATGGCGGCTCTCACGCTTGCGCTCGTCATGCCGGTCCAGATCTGGGCGGGCCACTGGTCGGGCGAAGTTGCGCATCACTACCAACCGGCCAAGATCGCTTCTGTCGAAGGCTGGTGCGAGACGAAAGAAGTGCAGGCCACTGTCCTCGTCGCCTGGCCTGATAAGTCCGACTGCGGACTGTTTGCAATCGAAGTGCCGGGCACCAGCCCTTACCTGTTTGCGAGCGTGCCTGAAGGCGAAGCCCTGAAAGGCCTGGATGCTTTCGCGAAGGACGAGTTGCCGCCGCTCTGGATCACCTTCTGGAGCTTCCGTATCATGGTCGGCGCCGGCCTTGCCTTGCTCGGGCTTGGTCTCGCGGGGCTGTTCCTCTGGTGGCGCGGCACGCTCGACAAGCCCGGTATCTATCATTGGGCAGCAGTTCCGGGCGGTGCGCTGGGCTTTGTCGCCGTCATCACCGGCTGGGTCGTCGCCGAAGTCGGCCGCCAGCCTTACACGGTCTACGGCGTCCTGCGCACAGCCGACAGCGTGTCGCCCGTATCCGCCGCGCAAGTCGCAACATCGCTGCTCGTGTTCATGATCGTGTACGCCATCATCTTCACTGCCGGCATCGTCTACATGGCCCGCATCGCAACACGCGGCTTCGGACCGGATGATGATCCGCATGCGGGTGAATCGAAACGCGCGTCAGGCTCGCCGATGGCGGCCGTGGAAGAACCTGCGGAAATGCCGGAAGATATTGTTGCAGCGGGCAAGGGGGCTTGAACATGTTGGACCTTCCCCTCATCTGGGCGCTGATCCTCGCCACAGGCGTGTTCCTCTACGTCCTGCTCGACGGCTTTGATCTTGGCATCGGCATCCTCACGATGCGCGCCAAGTCGGACGAAGAACGCAACACCATGACCGCAACCATCGAACCTGTCTGGGATGGCAACGAAACCTGGCTCATTATCGGCGGCGGCGGTCTCTTCGCCGCGTTTCCATCCGCATATGCCATCCTGATGCCGGCCTTCTATCTGCCCGTCCTCCTCATGCTAGCTGCGCTTATCTTCAGGGGCGTGGCCTTCGAGTTTCGCCACAAGGCTGTGCGCCCGGTTACAAAGCGTTTCTGGAACGGCGCCTTTGCGGGCGGCTCGCTCTTCGCCGCCGTCGCGCAAGGTATTATGCTCGGCGCGTTCGTGCAGGGCGTTGTTGTGGAAGATGGCCAGTTTGCCGGGGGCGCGTTCGACTGGCTGACACCCTTCACCCTGCTTACCGGCATTTCCGTCACCATCGGATACATCCTGCTCGGCGCTTGCTGGCTGGTCTTGAAAACGGAAGGCGACCTCTACGCCCGCGCCCGTCGCTGGGGCCGGTTTGCGCTGGCAGGCCTGTCGATTGCCTTTTTCGCGGTCAGCCTCGCCACCCTGTCGGTGAACCCGGATGTGACAGACCGCTGGGGCTTCTCGATGAACCATTTCGACTGGGGCAAACTGCTCCCGCTCAGTCCTGTGCCGGTCGTAGGAATGTTGCTCTGTGCCTGGCTCTGGCGCGATCTCTCGATGAAGCCCGGCCCTAACGCAGCTCCCGACTGGCGCCCCTATCTCATCGCAGCGGGCATCTTCCTGTCGGGTTATGTCGGCTTCGGCATCAGCCTCTATCCGTGGGTGGTTCCCTTTGAAGTCACCGTGCACGAGGCCGCTGCACGCGATAACGCGCTTGGTTTTATGCTGGTCGGTGCGGCCATCATGTTGCCGGTGATCCTTCTGTACACGGCTTATGTCTACCGCCTCTTCTGGGGTAAGGTAAAACCGGGCGAGGGATATCATGCCTGACACGCCGGAGCCCCAGGCCGACGACAAACCACTCGGCGTGCGCCTCGCCTGGTTCGTGGGTCTCTCGCTCGCCTCACTCGCGGTAACAGCAACGCTCGCCTACACGCTGCGCACGCTTCTGTTCCTTGGCTAGAGGCCAAGCTCCTTTAGGGCGAAAGCCTTGATTGACTTGTAGTCCGCCTTGCCATTCGGCGCCCGGCCGAGATTGTCCTTGAACAGGATGCGCTTCGGCGCCTTGTAGCGGGCGAGCTTGCTCTGCACGAAGGCGCGCAGCTCATCTTCCGTCGCCGCGCCATCGAGCGATACGACCGCTGTCACCGCCTGTCCCCATTTGTCATCCGGCACACCGACCACCAGCGCGTCGCTCACCGCCGCATGCGCCTTCAGCGCCTCCTCGACCTCTTCAGGATACACTTTCTCGCCGGCCGTATTGATACAGTTCGACCCGCGCCCCAGCAGCGTGATCGTGCCGTCCACTTCCACCGTGCACCAGTCGCCGGGAATGGCGTAGCGCATGCCGTTGATCGTCTTGTAGGTCTTCGCGGTCTTCTCCGGGTCCTTGTAATAACCGAGCGGCACAGCGCCGCCGCGCGCGATGAAGCCCGGCACGCCGCTGCCCGGAACCACTTCCTGGTCATCCTCGGTGAACACCTTGCAGCTGCCGCCAATCTCGAACTTCGAGGTCTGCGTGCCGCCTTCCGCCGTCGTGATGGAACTGCCGAATCCGACCGCTTCGGAGGCGCCGAAACTGTCCGTCAGCGCCGTCTGCGGAATGTGTTTCAGCAGGCCCTGTTTCACCTCGGCGCTCCACATGACGCCCGAGGATATGATGTTGAGAACGCTCGAAAGGTTCCACTTGCCGGGATTTTCCTCCAGCGCCTGCAGCATCGGTTTGGCGAACGCATCGCCGACAATCGCCATCGAGGTCACGCCGTTTTCATGCACGGTAGCCCACAAGTTTTCTGGACTGAATCTGGACTTCTCGGTGAGCGTTATCACCGCGCCGCCATTCAGCATCGCGCCCATCGCCGTGAACCATCCGGTGCCATGCATCAGCGGACAAGCCGGCAGCTGGCGCGAGAAACGGCCCACAGTCAGGGCATTCTGCACATGCTCAACCATCGTCTCCGGCACCGGGCCGCCCATCTTGCGCACGCCCTCCATGCTGGCTTCGCGCCAGATATTGTGCGTCCACATCACACCTTTCGGCAGCCCCGTCGTCCCACCGGTGTAGAGAAGGAAGATATCGTCGCCGGATCGCTTCCCCTGAAGGGGAGACGCATCACCATTTGTTGCCAGCGTCTCATAGTCCTGCGAGAAGGGCAGCGTCTTGCCGCCGCCGATCTGCACCCATGCGATCACGCGCGGCAGGCGCTGGCGCACGCGTTCGACTTCGGCGGAAAACTCGACATCGAAGAACACGACCGTCGAGTCTGAATTGTCGATGATGTAGACCAGTTCGTCATCGAGATAGCGATAGTTCACGTTCACCGGCGAAAGGCCGGCTTTGAAGCAGGCAGCCATTGCTTCCATGTATTCCGGCTGGTTGCGCATGTAGAAGCCGGCCTTGTCGCCGCGTTTTGCGCCAAGGGTCAGGAATGCGCGAGCGAGCCGGTTGGTGCGCGCCGTGAAGTCCGGCCAGTAGATCTTCCGGTCGCCATGCGCGAGGGCGAGATCGTTCGGGCCGAGCGCAGCGCCCACGGCGTCCAGCATGTCACCGAAATTCCAGTCCATCATTTCCTCCGCCGGTCAGTTTTGACCAACGTTTACGGAGGCGGGGCCCGGGCGGCAATCGTGACCCAAAGGAAACGGCCCCCCGGATTGCTCCGGAGGGCCGCTGATTTTCGCGAAGAGCGAAGGGCGCGGGACTTAGAAGTCCATGCCGCCCATGCCGCCCATGCCGCCCGGCATACCGCCGCCGCCGGCCGAGTCTTTCTTCGGCGCTTCGGCAATGCCCGCTTCAGTCGTGATCAGCAGGCTCGCCACCGAAGCGGCGTTCTGCAGGGCCGAACGGACAACCTTCACCGGATCGATGACGCCCATTGCAACGAGGTCGCCATACTCTTCGGTCTGGGCGTTGAAGCCATAGGCGCGCGACTTGTTGGTGACGATCGTGTTGACCACGACCGAGCCTTCAACGCCGGCGTTCTCGGCGATCTGGCGCAGCGGAGCTTCGAGCGCCTTGCGCACGATGTCGATGCCGGCTTTCTCGTCGTCGTTTGCGCCAACCACATCAATGTTGCGCGAAGCGCGCAGCAGGGCCACGCCGCCGCCCGGAACGATGCCTTCTTCCACGGCCGCGCGGGTCGCGTTGAGGGCGTCATCGACGCGGTCCTTCTTCTCTTTCACTTCGACTTCGGTCGCGCCGCCAACCTTGATCACGGCAACGCCGCCGGCCAGTTTCGCGAGACGCTCTTGCAGCTTCTCACGGTCATAGTCGGACGAGGTGTCGTCGATCTGCTTGCGGATCTGCGAAACGCGGGCTTCGATGTCTTTCTTCTTGCCGGCGCCGTCGACGATGGTCGTGTTGTCCTTGTCGATCGAAACGCGCTTGGCTTTGCCCAGCATTTCCATGCCGACGTTCTCGAGCTTGATGCCGAGGTCTTCGGAAATGACCTGGCCACCCGTGAGGACAGCGATGTCCTGCAGCATTGCCTTGCGGCGGTCGCCGAAGCCCGGAGCTTTCACGGCTGCAATACGCAGGCCGCCGCGCAGCTTGTTAACGACGAGGGTGGCGAGAGCTTCGCCATCAACGTCTTCCGCGATGATCAGCAGCGGCTTTTGCGATTGAACCACAGCTTCGAGGATCGGCAGCAGCGGCTGCAGGCTCGACAGCTTCGACTCGTGCAGAAGGATGAGCGCGTCTTCGAGCTCAACCGTCATCTTGTCGGCATTGGTGATGAAGTAGGGGCTGATATAGCCACGGTCGAACTGCATGCCCTCAACGACATCGAGTTCGGTTTCGAGGGCTTTGGCTTCCTCAACCGTGATCACGCCTTCGTTGCCGACTTTCGCCATGGCTTCAGCGATCATCGCACCGATTTCGGTCTCGCCGTTGGCGGAGATGGTGCCGACCTGGGCGATCTC
>DNFL01000150.1:6303-21111 GCA_003486945.1 Hyphomonas sp.
ATCGGGTTCATGCCGGCGGCCACGCGCTTCATGCCTTCGCGAACGATGGCCTGGGCGAGAACGGTTGCGGTCGTGGTGCCGTCACCAGCGGTGTCGTTTGCTTTCGATGCCACTTCGCGCAGCATCTGGGCGCCCATGTTCTCGAGCTTGTCTTCCAGCTCGATTTCCTTGGCGACGGTCACGCCGTCTTTCGTGGTGCGCGGAGCGCCGAAGGATTTCTCGATCACGACGTTGCGGCCTTTCGGGCCGAGCGTCACTTTCACGGCGTTAGCCAGGATGTCGACACCGCGGAGCATCCGCTCGCGCGCTTCGGCACCAAAAACTACATGCTTTGCAGCCATTGTAAGTTACCTCTTGAATTCTGTTGGAACGGGAAAGCGGTGCGGAGACTTACTTCTCCAGCACGCCCATGATGTCGCTTTCTTTCATGATCAGCAGGTCTTCACCGTCGACTTTGACTTCGGTGCCGGACCATTTGCCGAACAGGATGCGGTCGCCTTTTTTGACGTCCAGCGGGATGCGCTCATTGTCATCGCCGAATGCGCCGGCGCCAACAGCGACCACAACGCCTTCCTGGGGCTTTTCCTTGGCGTTGTCGGGAATGATGATCCCGCCTTTGGTTTTCTCTTCTTCCTTGACGCGGCGCACCACGACGCGGTCATGCAGGGGACGAAGTTTCATTCTGACAGCCTCTTCGATCATAGCTAAACCTCGGGTCTAGGGGTTGAACTGGTCGCCAGCAGTAGGGGTGCGCCCGAAAGTTAGCACTCACCCGAGCAGACTGCTAACGATGCGCCGGAAATAGTGACTCCCTTTGCAGCCGTCAACCTTTCCTGAGTGCGGTTGTCTGCAGTCTGTTCAAAGACTTGGCAGCACTCGCCCGAATGCGATGCTAACCAATTGAATCTATTGCATATTCACCAAAGCTTCATAACGCTGATCGCACCCTGTGGATGTCCCCAGGGATGAAAGGAGACAGCAATGCCCGTTGACCGCGATTTTCAGGCCCGCCTTCAGGGCGGCGGCCTGCTGACCACGGAAATCCTATACCACATGCCCGACCACCGCAGCCTGCTTCAGAGCTTCGTCTGGCAGACCATCGATACCGCGCCGGTTTTCCCCCGCCTGAATGCGTTTCTGGAACACTGGCGCCGCGAGGTTCTGGCGACGATCCACTCTATCCGGATTGCTCATTCCGACTGGATCGGGCCGGCGGAACTTCGGACGATCGACGGACGCTGGGTCCTGAACTAGGTCGGCGCCGGGCTGAAAAGGTTAACCAATCGTCGCGCCGCCCTGCGCAAATGCGGACCTGAATTGAGCGTGGGCTCAATTTTCCTGTCGTAGACACTACAGGAACAAAGGAACGCACGAATGCGCCATTCTACTCGGGACATCCTCCAGTCGCTGAACTTTTTCGCGCTTGTCTGCGCGTCGGCGCTGTCGATTTCGTTTATCGTTTCGATCATTGTTTACCGGATGGGGTTGCCGCATTCCGCCTCTGATTATGTGCGGCTGAACCTGTTCGTCACCGGCTGCATCGCCATGCCGACCGCCATTATCGCGTCGCTGCATGATTTCCACGAGCGCATGTACAAGCGCAAGCTTGAAGCGCTCGCCTGGACCGACGAACTGACGGGCCTGCTGAACCGCCGTTTCTTCATGCGCGCTGCCGAGGAAGAGTGCCGGCGCATGCGCCGCACACAGCGCACTGCGGCAATCGCTGTGATTGACCTCGACCACTTCAAGGAAGTGAACGACCTCTACGGCCATGCTGCCGGCGATCAGGTGCTCAAGGATCTCGCACAGGTCGCCTATGCGGAGCTGCGCGGTCCGTTCGACAAGCTCGGCCGCTGGGGCGGTGAGGAATTCGTTGTTCTGCTCAGCGACGTGAACAGCGAGCAGGCCCGGATCGTCTGCGACCGCCTTCGCACCCGAGTCCAGGAATCGATCGTCAAGACCGGGCTCTACCAGGTCAGCGTCACCGCCAGCTTCGGCTACTGCATGCTCTCGGCCGGTTCGGACGTAAATGCCGTCATCGAAGCAGCAGACCGCGCCCTTTATGAAGCCAAGCGCCTTGGCCGCAACCGGGTCGAGACGGCAGAATACCGCCATCCCGAAGTGCAGGACTTCGCCGAGTTCAAGAAGCGCAATGCTGCCAGCTACAAGCGCGCCACATCGTTCGACCAGGATGCATCGGATGAACTGCGCGCCGCAGCCATTGAGTCAACACCTCGCTTTGGCCGGCCTGGTAAGGCGCGCGGCACGCGCTGACGCGGCGGTCTCGCTTGCCGCCTTGTTGATTTCCTGATTGGAAACGGCATTCCGCACTGGGAGGAATGCCATGCCTGCGCCGCGCACCGGTCCGCTCACCGATCTTCGGGTCATCGAACTCGGCCAGCTGATCGCGGGTCCGTTCTGCGGCCAGATCTTCGCGGACTTCGGCGCAGACGTGATCAAGGTGGAACCGCCGGGGCAGGGTGATCCCTTGCGCGAATGGGGCCGGGAAGGCTTTCCCCTCTGGTGGTCGGTCGTCGCGCGCGGCAAGCGCTGCATCACGGCAAACCTGCGCGAGAAGGAAGGACAGGACATTGTCCGCCGCCTCGTCGCCGAAGCCGATTTCCTGCTCGAAAACTTTCGCCCCGGCACGCTGGAAAAGTGGGGCCTCGGCTATGACGACCTCAAGAAGATCAACCCGCGCCTGATTATGATCCGCGTCTCCGGCTACGGCCAGACCGGTCCTTATGCCTCGCGCGCGGGCTACGCGTCCGTCGGCGAAGCGATGGGCGGCCTGCGCTATGTCATGGGCGAAGCCGACCGCCGCCCGTCGCGCGCCGGCATCTCCCTGGGCGACAGCCTCGCCGGCCTCTACGCCGCCCTCGGCGCACTCGCTGCATTGCACCACCGCGAGAAAACCGGGGAAGGGCAGGTCATCGACGCGACGATCTACGAGTCCGTACTGTCAGTGATGGAAGGCCTCGTCCCCGAATACCAGTTCGAAGGATACATCCGTGAACGGACGGGTTCGTACCTGCCGGGCATCGCTCCTTCGAACATCTATGAAGGCACTGACGGCATGGTCATCATCGCCGCAAATCAGGACACGGTCTTCGCCCGGCTGTGCGATGCCATAGGTCAACCCGCTCTGAAAGAAGAACCCGCCTACGTCTCCCACATTGCCCGCGGCAAGAATCAGAAAGCGCTGGACGAACTCATCCAGCAATGGGCTTCAACCCGGACCATCGTCGAGATCGAACGCATCATGATCGACAACGGCGTGCCTGTCGGCAAGGTCTACCGCGCGCCCGACATGCTCGTCGATCCGCACTATGCAGCCCGCGAAACGCTTGTCGAAGTTCCCAGCGACCGCTGGCCCGGCATCCGCCAACAGAATGTCTTCCCGAAACTCTCCTCCACGCCGGGCATGGCCCGCTGGGCAGGCCCGGACACGCTCGGTTCGCATACGGAAGAAGTGCTGACGGAGCTTCTGGACCTAACTCCCGATCAGGTCGCGAAACTCCGCGCCAGCGGCATTGTCTAGCGCGCTGTCAGTCCGCCATCGACGACGTGTTCCTGCCCGGTGATGTAGCTCGACATGTCCGAGGCGAGGAACACGATCAGCTCGCCCACTTCCTCCGGCCGGCCGGGGCGCGCCATCGGCGTACTGCCCATCGCGATCACATTGGGGTCGAGTGCGTTGCCGCCGGTCGAAGCGGTCAGCACCGCTTTCTGTTCGGCTTGCATCGTTTCCGTCATACGGGTGATATCCTTCTGCCAGATCGGCGTGTCGATGATGCCCGGGTGTACCGAGTTCACCCGGATTTTCAGCCCCAGTGCTGCGCACTCCACCGCCGCCGCCTTCGTGAACAGCCGCACCGCCCCCTTCGAGGCGCAATAGGCGCTGACCCCTGAAGAGCCGCGAAGGCCGGCCACAGAGGAGAGGTTGATGATCGATCCGCCGGTCTCCTTCATCGCCCGCATCGCGGCACGGGTGCCCAGGAACACGCTGTCGGTGTTCACCGCCATCTGCTTCTGCCAGTCGGCCAGGGAATACTCCATGATTGCCCCGGCAATCGCGATTCCGGCATTGTTCACGAGGATCGAGGGGGTGCCCAGCAGGCTCTTGGTATCGGCAAACACGCTGTCCCAGAGGGCCTCGTCCACCACGTCCTGCTTCATCGAGGCGGCCTTGCCGCCGGCCTTTGAAATGGCCTCCGCAGTGGCCCTGGCTCCGGCTCCGTCGAGGTCGGTGACCATGACGGCGGCCCCCTCCCGGGCCAGCACGAGCGCCGCCGCCCGCCCGATTCCGCTGGCCCCGCCTGTTACAATCGCCACTTTGCCCTTAACCAATGCCATGAATTCCTCCCTGTTTATGGGGGCTACACTAGCAGCCGCTGCGCTTGACGCGAGCGTCCTGATGGTGTTTTACCCGCGACTTCATGACGGGATGGTGCGGAGCCGCCGTTGTAATCGCAGGCGCAATGAAGCGTTTGCCGGCCCGCGCTGACAATGAGGTACTACCATGTCACGTCGCCATAGCGCGAAGTACAAGATCGACCGCCGCGTCGGTGAAAACATCTGGGGCCGCCCCAAATCCCCCTTCAACAAGCGCAACTACAAGCCGGGCCAGCACGGCCAGAACCGCCGCAACAAGGTCTCCGACTTTGGTATGCAGTTGATGGCGAAGCAGAAGCTGAAGGCCTATTACGGCGACATCACCGAGAAACAGTTCTCGAAAATCTACGAAGATGCAGCCCGCATGAAGGGCAACTCGGCTGAAAACCTGATCGGCATCCTCGAATCACGCCTCGACGCCATCGTCTACCGCGCCAAGTTCGTGCCGACCGTCTTCGCCGCCCGCCAGTTCATCAACCACGGCCACGTCACCGTGAACGGCAAGCGCTGCAACATCGGCTCCGCTCGCCTGAAGCCCGGCGACGTCGTGCAGGTCCGCGAGAAGTCGCGCAACCTCGCCCTCGTCCTGGAAGCTCTCGGCAGCCCCGAGCGTGACATTCCGGACTATGTCGAAGTCGACCCCAAAGCGATGACCGCCACCTACAAGCGCGTCCCGGTCCTGACCGATGTGCCGTACCCGGTGAAGATGGAACCGGCCCAGGTGGTCGAGTTCTACTCCTCGTAAGTCACCTGATTTCCTTGAAGTTCCGGAAAGGCCGCGCCACACTGGTGCGGCCTTTTCATTTCCGGGGAACCCTGTATGGCCATTCCGTCAATTGCCGAAGTCCGCAAAGCCATCATCGCGCGTCCCGGAAAGCCGTTTGAACTTGCGGCCCGCGATACGTCCGGCCGCGACGTGTTCGACAACAAGGAAGAGGCCGAAACCAGCCTCAAGAAAGATGCCGCCTGCATCAATGAGCTGAAGGACAAGCTCTACGCCGAGGGCAAACGTTCTCTGCTCGTCGTGCTGCAGGGCATGGATACGTCAGGCAAGTCCGGCACCATCAAGTCCGTTTTCTCGGACACCACGCCGCTTGGCATGGAAGTGAAGGCCTTCAAGGCACCCAGCAGCGAGGAGCTTGCCCGCGACTATCTCTGGCGCGTCCACAACGCGGTCCCGCGCCGCGGCCATATCGGCATCTTTGATCGCTCGCATTATGAAGACGTGCTCGTCGTCCGTGTCCGCGGCTTCGCCCCACTGGAAGAGGTCGAGCAGCGTTACGACCAGATCAATGCCTTCGAGAAACACCTCTCGGAAAACGGCACGAAGATCGTCAAGTTCATGCTGAACATTGGCTATGCGGAGCAGGGCGTACGCCTGAAGGAACGCCTCCAGGAAGAGCACAAGCTCTGGAAGTTCAATCCTGGCGACCTCGACGACCGCTCGAAATGGTCAGAGTTCATGTCCGCTTATGAACTCGCCGTCCAGCGCTGCTCCACGCGCCACGCGCCCTGGCATGTTGTGCCTGCCGACAGCCGCACGCGCCGCAATGCCATCATTGCCCGCATCGTGCGCGGCGCGCTGGAAGAGATGGACCTGAATTGGAAAGACCCGGGCTACGAGCCCGGGTCCTTTGACTTCGGCTGAGACTGGCGGGGCAGCTGCCGAACTTGACTGAGCCACCGCTCGATTTCGATACTTCCGTTGCAGTCGGGTTGCCCCTGAAGCTGATATCGCCGCCGCTTGAGGCGTTGCCGCTGGCCGAGCCGCTGGCGAAGAGATCAACATCTGCGCCGCTCGAAGCATTCGCTGTTGCCGTAACGCAGCGCAGCTCATCTGCCTCGACATCCGCGCCAGACGACGCCGCAACGCTGATGCTGTTGCACGCGCCAGACATGTCGACACTTGCGCCCGATGAAGCGCTGACAGTGAACGAGCCTGCGCCGGTCGAGTGAAGTTTCACATCGCCGCTCGAAGACGCCGAAACGTTGGTCTTGCCAGCGCCGGTGACAGTTGCCTCAACTTCGCCGCTCGATGATGCGGAGATTTTCGCAGAAGCAGCCTTGAGATCCTTGGCTTTTACATCACCAGAGGATGACGCGCCGAGACTTGCTGCACCTGCTTTGCCAGCAAGGAGTATGTCTGCGCTCGAAGAGGCGTTTGCTTCAAATCCATCTGCATCAATCGACTGCGATTCGAAGCGTGAGGATTGCGATGCCTTGACGGCCACCAGGTCCGGCGATGTGACGTACACGGTATAGACCGGCACTTTCTTGCCGTTCACCTTGATCGTTTTGCCATCCTTGGAAATGTTCACGGAACGGCCGCCGGAGAACCAGCTCTTCTTGCTGTTCAGGCTTTCGCGCGAGATGCGCAGGGTGTCGCCATCAGTTTCGATGGAAGCATCGGAATAGTCGCCATTGTCGGCTTCGACGCGCACGCTGGTCGAATTGCCGGTCTTGTGGACGACGTACATGGCGCCTTCGACCTTGATCTCGCTGAAAGACGAGACGTTATAAGTCTTGCCCTGGGCGAGCGCGGCAGGCGCTGCCAGGATGGCAATGGTGGCGAGGGCAGTAAGGGCTTTTTTCATTGGGGTCCTCCCTGAGGGGCGTAGGGGAATGAGGTAATCCCTGTATGAGTTATCGATATACGATATGTCAATCGTTGTTTTTCGATAATTTCAAAATCCCTGCTCAATCAGGCCCTTGGCCTCGCGTCCGGCTCTGAGACTGGCGGCGCAGAACCATAGGCGGCTGGCCAAAGGCCCTCAGAAACGCAACCCGCATCCGTTCCGGGTCGCCGAATCCGGTCTCCCGGGCGATTTCCTGCAGGGCTTGCCCCGTCTGTTCCACGCTCAGGCGCGCCGCTTCCAGGCGCAGCTTCTCGATGAACCGCGCCGGCGTCGCGCCCGTCTCCGCCCGGAACACGCGCGCGAAATTGCGCGGGCTCATCGCCGCGCGCACCGCCAGCGCTTCGACGCTCAGATCGCCGGACAGGTTCGTCTGTACCCAACCGATCAGCGTATCAAACCGCCCTGATGCGAGCTTCACATCCTGCATCACTGAGAACTGCGATTGTCCACCCTGCCGCCGCTGATGGATCACCAGCTCACGCGCCGCCTGCCGCGCCACCTCGTCGCCCAGGTCATCCTCCACCAGCGCCAGCGCCAGATCGATGCCCGCCGTGATGCCCGCCGATGTCCAAAATTTCCCGTCGCGCACGAAGATCCGGTCCGCATCCAGCTTGGTCTCCGGAAAACTTCGTTCGAACGCGGAGGATCGCCGCCAGTGCGTCGTCGCACGCCGCCCCTTCAGTAAACCCGCTGCCGCCAGCAGGAACGACCCCGAACACACTGAACACGTCCGCCGCGTGCGCGAAGACAAATCCCTCACGGCCCGGAGAAACGCCTCATCGTTGATAAGCGTGCGCGTGCCTTCGCCGCCAGAAACGATCAGCGTGTCAAGCTTCAGCTTCGCGGGCAGGGGCTCCGACACCATCTGCACGCCGCCGGAAGACCGCACCGCGCCGCCCTCGAGCGAATACACTGTCAGCCGGTAAGGCGGCGGCGCCATCCCCCGCACCGGCATTTCGAACACCGAAATCGGTCCCGCAGCATCCAGCAGCTGGAAGTCCTTGAAGATCAGCATACCGATTTCGCGTGGCCGGGCATTGGCGGAAATCATGGGAACATTGTCCTTTCTGCCAAACCGGCTTTACGCCAGAAAGAGCCGGCCAGCAAGGAGGCGCCCATGTCCGCTCAGCCATTCGTCACGGTTTTCGCAATCTACCCGAACCTCACGCATCTCGACTTCACCGGCCCCCACCAGGTTCTTTGCCGCATTCCGAATTCGCAGACGATCATCGCCAGCCGAGATGGCGGCGAGATCGTTGCCGAAGGGGGGCTGGTCATCGGCAAGACCGTCCGCCTCGCAGATATTCCGCGCTGCGATCTCATCTGCGTGCCCGGCGGCATGACGGCGACCGAAGTTGCGCTCGACGAAGCCTTCGTCGGCGAAATCCGCCGCCTCGCCAGCGGCGCGAAATACATCACGTCCGTGTGCACCGGATCACTCATCCTCGGCGCAGCTGGCCTCCTGCAGGGCAAACGCTCTGCCTGCCACTGGGCCTGGCGCAGCCTGCTCACCGAATTCGGCGCAATCCCGGATGAGGCCCGCGTCGTGCGTGATGGCAATATCTTCACGGGCGGCGGCGTTACTGCCGGCATCGATTTTGCCTTCACCATGCTCGCGGAAATCGCAGGGGAGGGCTACGCCAAAGCGCTAACGCTCGGCCTCGAATACGCACCCGCGCCGCCCTTTGCCTGCGGCCGTCCGGAACTTGCGGATCATGAAACCCTGAAGCTCGTTGCCGGCAACATGGACAAGGCCATGCTCCAGCGTCTCGAAGAGGCACGCCAGGCGGGCGCGCGACTGAAGGCTCAGGCCGGAACGGCGTAGAGGTCGTAATCGTCGGCGCCGGTGATCTTCACACGGACGATGTCGCCCGGCTTCAGCGCCGCCGCATCGCTGACAAACACGCAGGCATCCACTTCGGGCGCATCCGCCTTGGTGCGCCCGATCATCTCGCCGGCCTTCTCGCCCGGCTCATCGATGATCACATCCATCTTGCGGTCAACCTGCGCCGCTGCCCGCGCCGCTGAAACTTCCGCCTGCGCTTCCATGAAGCGGTGCCAGCGTTCTTCCTTCACCTCTTCAGGTACATGCCCGTCCAGCTTGCCGCTCTCGGCATGCACGACGTTTTCGTATTTGAAGCACCCGGCGCGGTCGATCTTCGCCTCGCGGATGAAGTCGAGCAGGATCTGGAAATCCTCTTCAGTCTCACCCGGAAAGCCGACGATGAATGTCGACCGGATCGCAAGGTCCGGCACATCCCGGCGCCAGTTCGCAATGCGCTCCAGAACCTTGTCCTGATTTGCGGGGCGTTTCATGGCCTTCAGCACGGATTTCGATGCATGCTGGAACGGAATGTCGAGATACGGCGTGATCAGCCCTTCCGCCATCAGCGGGATCACATTGTCCACATGAGGATAGGGGTACACATAATGCATCCGCGTCCACACACCGAGACTGCCCAGCCCCTTTGCGAGATCAAGGAACCGCGTCTCGTACTGCGTGCCGCGCCAGGTCTCCGGCTTGTATCTCACATCCAGTCCGTAGGCGGACGTATCCTGGCTGATCACCAGCAATTCCTTCACGCCGGCAGCCACCAGCTTCTCCGCCTCCATCAGCACATGATGGATCGGCCGCGACACGAGATCGCCGCGCAGCTTCGGAATGATGCAGAAGGAACAGCGATTGTTGCACCCCTCCGAAATCTTCAGGTACGCATAGTGGCGCGGCGTCAGGCGCAGGCCGCTTTCCGGAACGAGGTCAAGGTGCGGATTGTGCGGCGGCGTAAGGTGCGTGTGCACCGCGTCCATCACAGCCTCATACTGATGCGGCCCGGTGACGGCGAGCACCTTCGGGTGCGCCTTCTCGATCACTTCGGGTTCGGCCCCAAGGCACCCGGTCACGATCACCCGGCCGTTCGCCTCGATTGCTTCGCCAATCGCCGACAGGCTCTCGTCGCGCGCAGAATCGAGAAAGCCGCACGTATTCACGAGCACAAGGTCGGCGCCCGAATAGTCCGGCGCGATCTGATAGCCCTCGGCGCGCAGGCGCGTGATGATCCGTTCGGAATCAACCAGCGCCTTCGGACAGCCGAGCGAAACGATGCCGACTTTCGGCGTCTTAGCGCCCTTGATCGGCGCGGGAGCAGTAGGTGTTGACGTCATGCGCGCCCTGCTAGCGCGAAACCACGTGCCGGAAAAGCACAACCGTCATGTCTGCACCGGCATCGCCCGCAGGGTCAGTCCGTGGTCTGCATCAAAGGGCAGGGGTTGCCAGTACCGCGTCAGCGGCTCGGGCATATCGACATTGAACCGGTGGAAGGCATGTGCCGCCGCGCCCACCTCCTTCTCTGCGCTGTCCAGCATCGGTCCGATCAGCCCCATCAGCGGCGGTGTCACCAGCGCCAGCCGCATCCGCGCGGCCCCGCCTTCCCGGGCAAGGTGAAGCCCGGTCTGCAACAGCGCCTGCACCGCCTCCCGGTCCTTCGGGTCCAGCGTCACAAGGTCGATGATGTCCAGCTGCGCCGCGCTCGCCCGCGATGGCTTGTTGAACCGGAACAGTGCCAGCCCCCGGATCGCCCCTTCCGCCGGAAACGCCATCAGCACCGGCGGCACGCCCGCATCGGGATCCGTCACACGCCAGTGCAACACCTCCGGCGAACGCTCCGCAAACAGCCGGGCTCCGACCCGCAACGCCTCATCGAACGCCGCCAGCCGCGCATTGCCAAGTGGAACGACGATCTGCGACGTGTCTTGCCCGGACGCCGCAATCGCATCCCCGACCGCCGGCCACCGCCGGGCCGGCTCGGGCAGGAACGGCGCGAGCTTCTGCAGCCACTCAGCCGGCCCGGCGCTGCCCTCAACCGGCCAGCTCAGCTTCAGGTTCCCCGTCTCGGGATAGGATGGATAGCCGAGCACGTCATAAATCCACGCGCTCTCCGCCGGCGTGTTCAACCCGTTCAGCAATGCCGCGCCGTCCTGGTTCACAAATTCCCGCAGCAGGCGAAGCGACCTGTCCGGCTCGCCCTTCGCTGACACGAAACTGTGCGCCGACGCCGTCAGGCACGACCGCCCGTTCAGCCAGGCCCGCTGCACGAAATTGCCGACGTAGGCGGAAAGACCGCCCTCCTTGTCCTCCACCACCCAACCGGGCGGCGCGCTGGACTGGCCGGGATTATCCCGGAACAGCCAAGCCAGCCCGCGCTGGGAGCGCTGGGGAAGTCCTGCAGATTTCAGGAGCGCGTTGATCCCGCGAAGGTCCCGCGTCTCGGCTGGCCGGAGCGTGGAAGATGTCCGGAAGGGCAAGCGGCCACCTCCGCCGCAATCAGGCCGGATCGAGCGCGATGCCTTTTTCAGCTAGCAGCTGCTTCAACTCGCCCGCTTCGAACATCTCTTTGATGATGTCGCAGCCGCCCACGAACTCGCCCTTCACATACAGCTGCGGAATGGTCGGCCAGTTCGTGTACTGCTTAATGCCTTCGCGCACGGCCGCGTTTTCCAGCACGTTCGTCGAGACATATTCGACGCCGAGATAGTCGAGGATCTGCACCACCACCGACGAGAAACCGCACTGCGGAAAGGTCGGCGTGCCCTTCATGAACAGCACGACGTCATTCTCTTTCACAGCCTTGTCGATGGCATCGAGGGTGGCCTGGTCGGTCATGGGGCAATCTCCGGAGCTATCTGTCATGTGAAGTGTGCCCCTGCCTGCGTCAAGTCAGCGGGCATTCACAACTGCTATGGCAGGTTCGCAAGGCAACTTGCCTCGAAAATAAATTATTATTTATCGATATGGGATTGCCTTTTTTCGGATATCGCATATTAATTATCGATAATAACCGGCGCACTGAAGCCGCCGCTCACCGCGCAACCAAGGGATTACCTGAGATGAAACCACGTTACTTCAAGGCACTGGCAGTCTCGCTTATGCTGACCAGCGCGATGGCAACCGCCGGAATCGCTCAGGCCGTCGAGGACGATGTGCAGCCGCTGATCAACGAAAAGGTCGTGGTTACGGCACGCAAGCCGGCCGAAACCCGCCACTATGTCGAGCAGATCACGCAAACCCCGTTTGGCGCCGAACAGCTCGCGCGCTGGGATGACCGCATCTGCGTCGGCGTTTCCGGGGTGAAAGAAGAGCACGCCCAGTTCCTTGCCGACCGTGTTTCCCAGCGAGCTGTCGAAGTCGGCCTGCGAACGGGAAAACCGGGATGCAAGCCGGACATCAGCATTCTGGTCACGGCCGAACCCGCAACGCTCGTCGACGCGCTCGAAGAACAATACAAACCGCTCTTCGCCGTGAACAACGAGCTGCGCACCGGCTCGCTCGGCAAAGCTGCGTTCGAGCAGTTCAAGACAGAGGAGCGCCCGGTTCGCTGGTGGCACGTGTCCCAGACCATGAGCGCAGATGGTGCCCGCATCAGCGGTGAAGCCCGCGCCGGCCTGAATGACGGCGTCACCGGCGCGCCCAAGGTGCGTTCGGAAGGCAGCCGCTTGCGCGCCGCTACCCGCGAAGACCTCAGCCACGCGATTATCGTTGTCGATGCAAACCAGGTTCAGGGCATTCCCCTGGAAGCTCTGGGCGACTACCTCGCCTTCGTCGCACTGATGCAGGCCGATCCCAATGGCAATACGTCGAATATCGACACGATCATGAACCTCTTCCGGACCGATCTTGGCGATAAGCGTCCTGCATCGATGACGTCATGGGACAAGGACTTCCTGCGCGCGCTCTACACCATGCCGCGCAACACGGCCTCGATCACGCAGGCCCGCAGCTTCCTTGCCCAGCGGATGGAACGCAAGTAATCACCTTCTCCGCTCACGGATGATAGTAAAAAAAGGGCGCTCCCTGCGGAGCGCCCTTTCTCGTTGTGGATCAGGCGCGACCTACCAGCCGCATTCCTGTCCTTCGTTCTGTTCCTTCAGGTAAACGATCAGCGGATCGAAATACTCGATGATCGCCGAGCCATCCATCGTGCGCGTGCCCGTGAACTTCTCCAGCGTGTCCGGCCAGGGCTGCGACATGCCGGCTTCCAGCATGTCGTTGAAGCGCTTGCCGACTTCCTTGTTCCCGTAGATCGAACAGCGGTGCAGCGGACCTTCCCATCCGGCCTGCTCGCACGCGGCCTTGTGGAACTGGAACTGCATGATGAAGCTCAGGAAGTAGCGCAGGTAAGGCGTGTTGCCCGGAATGTGATACTTCGCTCCCGGATCAAACGCATCCGCCGGCCGCTCGCCGGGCGGGACGATGCCCTGGTTCTTCGTGCGCAGGTCCCACCACGCCTTGTTGTAGTCTTCCGGCTTCGTCGCACCCGACAGCACGCCCCAGCGCCAGCCATCCACCGTGATGGCAAACGGCAGGAAGGCAATCTTGTCGAGTGCGGCCTGCATCAGCAGCGCCGTATCCGCATCCGGCCCCGGCATTTCCTCTGCCGTGATCAGCCCGATCTGGCGCAGGTATTCCGGCGTGATCGACAGCGCTACAAAGTCGCCGATCGCTTCGTGGAAGCCATCATGCGCGCCGTTCTTGTAAAGGAAATCCTGATCCTTGTAGGCGCGCTGATAGTAATTGTGCCCCAGTTCATGGTGCACCGTGTAGAAGTCTTCGGAGTTCACCTGTGTGCACATCTTGATGCGCACATCTTCCTCGTCATCGAGGTCCCAGGCCGACGCGTGGCATTGCACCTCGCGCCCTTCCGGCTGCACGATCATCGAGCGTTCCCAGAATGTCTGCGGCAGCGGATCCAGCCCCAGCGACACGAAGAAGGCCTCCGCCGTCTCCACCATCTTCACCGGCGTATAGCCCTGCGCGACAAGGCGCTGCGTCACATCATATTGCACCGGCGCCGTCGGCGGCTGCACGATGTCATAGATGCCCGACCATTGCTGCGCCCACATATTGCCCAAGAGGTCCGCCCGGATCGGTCCGGTCGCGGGCTGAACCGCGTCGCCATAGCGCTGGTTGAGTTTCGTGCGCGTGTAGCAATGCAGCTCCTTGTAGAGCGGCTCCACCTGACCCCACAGGCGCTGCACTTCAGCTTCCATCTCCGCTGGCGGCATGTCGTAGTTCGACAGCCACATCTGGTCGAGGCTCGGATAGCCCAGCTCGCGCGCGCCCTCGTTGGCGATATTCACCATGCGGGCATAATTGTCCTTCATCGGCGGCGAGATCGTGTGCCAGCCTTCCCAGACGGTCTTTAATTCCGCCGGATTGCGCGACGCGCTCATGATGTTTGACGCTTCGGTCAGCGTGATCATCCGGCCTTTGTATTCAAACTTGCCGGTGCCGTAGGTCGCGTCCAGCCCGGTGGTGATCTCTGCCAACTCCTCCGCGGCGCCTTCGCGCGACGGGGCAGGGATGGTGATGCCGCTGCGCAGGATACGGATTTTCCGGCCCAGGTCAGGCGGCAGCGTGTTGACGTCAAACTGCTTGGACTCGTTCGCCAGCGCCACAACCAGCTTCGTGGCCTTCGCCCCGGCTTCGGCCGCAGCGGCATTGGTTTCCGGCGTGATGTTGGTCGCCTGGTTCCAATAGGCCTGCGCCGCTTCCCGGTTCATCGCGGCAAGTTCGGTTTCCACCCGCGTGAGGAATGCACGCGCCTCGATTGCGGCCTCTTCGGCGGCAATCGCGTCGGCGCTCACGCGGTCCTGGCCACCGCAGGCAACAAGCACAAGGCCAAGCGCGGCAGCGCTGACCGATTTCAACAGACTGGACATGGAAAAAGCCCTCCCTGGGTTTTCCCCAGCAGACAGCGAACCGGCCCTTACGTCAATTCGG
>DNFL01000266.1 GCA_003486945.1 Hyphomonas sp.
TTCCGCTTCCTCGACAACGTGCTGGAAGACTTCATCCTGCGCGCCCCGCCGGAAATGGCCCGCGCCGTCTACTCCGCGAAGCGTGAGCGCTCTGTCGGCCTAGGCGTCATGGGCTTCCACTCTTTCCTGCAGGCGATGAACGTCTCGCTGGAGAGCGCCACGGCGAAAGCGCTGAACCTCAAGATCTTCAAGCATATCCGTCAGGGCGCGGATGCTGCCTCGGTGAAGCTCGCGAAAGAGCGCGGCCCGTGCGAAGACGCGCGCGATGTCGGCATGATGGCCCGCTTCTCCAACAAGCTCGCTGTTGCGCCGACTGCTTCGATCTCCATCATCTGCGGTGGCACCTCCGCCGGCATCGAGCCGATCCCGGCCAACGTCTACACCCACAAGACCCTCTCGGGTTCGTTCACGGTGAAGAACAAGCAGCTGCAGGAATTGCTGGCCGCGAAAGACCTCGACACGCCGGAAGTCTGGAACTCGATCCTCGAGCATGAAGGCTCGGTCCAGCACCTCGACTGCCTGACGCAGGACGAGAAGGACGTCTACAAGACCGCCTTCGAACTCGACCAGCGCTGGATCATCGAACTGGCCGCCGACCGCACGCCGTTCATCTGCCAGTCGCAGTCGCTGAACCTCTTCCTGCCGGGCGACATCAACAAGTGGGACCTGCACATGCTGCACTGGACAGCATGGGAGCGGGGCCTGAAGTCGCTTTACTATTGCCGCTCCAAATCGGTCCAGCGCGCCGCCTTTGCCGGTTCGGAACGGGCGGAGGCCGGAGAGATGAAGGTCGAGCGGACAGACTATGACGAGTGCCTGGCCTGCCAGTAGCGCGTCGCAGATCCCCGGAATCGCACGGCCCGCCCTCAAGGCGGGCCGTTTGCGTTCCGGAAGGGGGCGATTCCGTTACGTCCGATTGCCCGAATTTTGCCTGATATCTCAACCGGTTAATAGCAGGGCCTTCCGCCTTAACGGGTCCGAAATCTCCAAAAACACTGATGAATCCGGGTCAAGGCACGGAATCTGCAGCCAGAACATCAGTCTCGTCGAATTAATCTTTGATCGGCGGAATCACGGTTGGGAGCCCAAACCGTTCATGGTAGCTTAGCTACACAGGGTCATCTTTCTTGCAGTGTTGCGTAAGGAATCATGGCCGTGAAAGGTATTAAGGGTATGGTGTTCGCACTCGCTACAAGTCTCGCGACTCTGGCGTGCCAGGGCTGCGTCTCTTCCGGTGCTGAAGGGTACATGTACTCAGAGCCGGCAGCCGCGCCTTCGCTCGGCATGCAGCTGGCTATGCCCGGAACCTTTGGCGACGGCGCGCTGAACGCGCCCACGGAAAGTTCCTTCGCCGGTTCCCCGCTGGCAACCATCTCGCTGCCCCCGCAATCCATCCAGCTGACCGGTCCGGACGCGCGCGTCAGCGTCTCCGCGGAATCGGCTCAGCCTTCTGCCTTCAGCCTCACCGGTGCCGGTCTCCCGGGCACCAATATCGAGAGCACATCTTTTGTCTGGGGCGGCAACACGGTCATGTCGCGCGTCGCCGCTGAAATGGCCGCCTCGAATTACGGCCAGCCGGCACCCGAATACAACGATCTCACGCTGGGCCTCGCAATTGCTGCTGACAGCGCGCGCACCGGCCTTGCCTTCGATGTCGGCCTTGCGCCGCGCGTGGCCATCCGCGATGGCGGCGATATCAAGGCCCAGCGTTTTGGCGGTGAAGTCCGCTTCGGTCAGGGCCTGATCAAGGAAGGCGGCTCGCCGGAAGGCTGGTACGTCTTCGTTGGCGCAGATGGCGAAGCGCTGGTCTGGGATACCGATCTCAGCCGCATCGGGCTTGACGCGCTGGGCGACATGCAGCTGACGGATCAGCTCACAGTCGGCGACCTGCAGGCCGGCATTTCGATCCAGCGCGGCGGCGGCGAACTCTCCTTCAGTTATATCCGCCGTGAAATGGAATTCAGCGACCGCAACCGGACGCTCAAGGATACCGAAGACTTTGCCGGCATCACCTTCACGATGCGCCGCTGACCCAGAATTGCAACTGACCCTCTGACCCCTGCCTCGGCAGGGGTCTTTTTTATGTCTGCCCCTCAGTCGTCATCCTGGCCGGGCAGGGCGTCGGCGCCGGTATCGCGGCGGGGCCGGGCGATCAGTTCGCCGAGGTCCACCAGTTCGATGAACGTGTCGGCTTCCCGGCGCAGCTCGTCCGAGATCATCGGAGGGGAGGCGTTCATGGTGGACACGACCGAAACCCGCACGCCCTTTGCTTTCACCGCCTCCACCAGCCGGCGGAAATCGCCATTGCCGCTGAACAGCACGATATGATCGCTCCAGCCGGCCGCCTCCAGCATGTCGGTGGCCAGCTCGATGTCCATATTGCCCCGGAAGCGCTTGCGCCCCTCCCGGTCAGTAAATTCGCGGGCCGGCTTCTTCACCACGTT
Source organism: Hyphomonas sp. (assembly GCA_003486945.1). GTDB lineage: Bacteria > Pseudomonadota > Alphaproteobacteria > Caulobacterales > Hyphomonadaceae > Hyphomonas. The sequence goes on from DNFL01000266.1 coordinate 2,445, forward strand.
GAAGCCGTTATAAGCCAGCCAGTCGACCAGCGGGCGGATGGGGCTGTATTCGTCGCTCTCCACGATGGTGGTGTAATAGCTCGCCCGCACCAGCCGGCCGCGCTGCTGGAACTCCTTGAGAAGTTTACGGAAATCGATCTCCAGCCCGACCGCCCGGGCCGCCGAGTAGAGATTGGCGCCGTCAATGAACAGGGCGAGGCGCTCATCCTTGTAGAAGGCCATTGGCAATGTCCTTTTCTTCCAATAGGGAGGGGGCCAATAATTGCCCGGAATGCGTATTCCCATTGCCTACCGATCCTTCGCAGACCCTGCAAGGATGGGTTGCGGCAGTGTGCTGCAGCGCATATAAACGGCGGTTCTCAGGAGATTTGCCCCATATGGCCCGCGTTACTGTCGAAGACTGCATTGAGAAGGTCCCGAACCGGTTTGAACTGGTTCTGCTGGCCGCGCACCGTTCGCGGATGATCCGCGAAGGCTCGCCGCTGACGGTGGACCGCGACAATGACAAGGATCCGGTCGTCTCACTGCGTGAAATCGCCGATGCTTCAGTCGACCTGAAAATCGTCAAGGAAGCCCTGATCTCGAACCTGCAGGACATCCGACCGGGCGAGGAGAACGAGCGCGAGGCGGATCGCCAGGCCCTGCAGGCTGCCCCGGCTGCGACCGAGGAAGACGTGCTGCGTGCCTATCAGGCCGAAATCGAATCCGGGCGCGACGACCGCCTCTAGGAGCGTTTCATGGACGGCAGCGCCCTTTCCGGACCGGAAAAAGGGGCTGGCGCTTCCGCTGGCAAGGCAGACCCTGCGACCGGTGGCCACGAAACGCTGCCGCCTGTTCCCACCCGTGAAGAACTGATCGCCAAGGTCCGCGCCTACCACCCGCGCGTCAAATCCGAACTCCTCGGCCAGGCCTACGACTTCGCCCGGAAGCATCACGGCGAGCAGACGCGCGATTCCGGCGAGGCCTATTACTCCCACCCTATCCGCGTCGCGAACCTGCTCGCCGACGTGCGCCTCGATGAAGTCACCATCGTCGCCGGGCTGCTGCACGATGTGGTCGAGGACACCGAGATCGACATCGGCGACATCGAAGTGCGCTTCGGCGCGGATGTGGCTGAACTGGTCGACGGCGTCACCAAGCTCGACAAGCTGGAGTTTGCCTCGAAGGAAGCTGCGCAGGCTGAGAACTTCCAGAAGTTCATCCTGGCGATGACCAGCGACATTCGCGTGTTGCTGGTGAAGCTCGCCGACCGTCTGCACAATCTCGAAACACTGCACTTCCGCAAGAAGGCCGAGAGCCGCCAGCGCACCGCGCGCGAGACGATGGACATCTACGCGCCGCTTGCGCGCCGTATCGGTCTCTACGATGTCGCCGCGCGGATGGACGATCTCGCCTTCCAGGAACTGAACCCGGAAGCGCGCCGCGCCATTCTCTACCGGCTCGAAGAACTCGAAGGCGAGAGCAAGGGCGAGCTTGAGCGCATCCGAGCCGACCTGACAAAACTGCTCGACGAAACCGGCATTCCGTACCGCCTGAAGGGCCGCCGTAAGCAGCCCTATTCGCTGTGGCGCAAGCTGGAGCGTAAGTCGATCTCTTTCCGCGATGTCGCGGACCTGTTCGCCTTCCGCATCATTCTCGAAGACTTACCGGCTTGTTATTCCGTGCTCGGAGCAGTCCACACGCACTGGGCCTGCCTGCCGGACCGGTTCCGCGACTTCATCTCGGTGCCGAAGCCGAACGGATATGCCAGCCTTCACACCACCGTGCGCGCTTCGGGCAACCGCCGCGTGGAGCTGCAGATTCGCACCGAAGCGATGGACCGCACCGCCGAATTCGGCGTCGCCGCGCACTGGGGATACAAGAACCGCGCCTATGGGTTCGACCTCGACTCGGCGCGCGCCGCCGGCCTTGATCCCGAAGCAAACCTCAAGGCCTTCGCCGAACTGCTGCGCGACGGCGCCGAGCCCGGCGAATTCCTCGAGCATGCCAAGCTGGAGATGTACCGCGAGCACGTCTTCACCTTTACGCCAAAGGGCAAGCTGATCATTCTTCCCGCCGGCGCCATGCCGCTCGACTTCGCCTATGCCGTGCACACCGCCGTCGGCGATACGGCCATCGGTGCGCGGATCAATGGCGAGGAAAAATCCATGCGCCGCCCGCTGAAGAATGGCGACGTGGTCGACATCATCCGTGGCCGCGCGCCAGCCGCTGTCATTGGCTGGGACGCGATGACCTACACAGGCCGAGCCAAGTCCAAGCAGCGCAAGCTGGAACGCGACCGGGAAGCCGCCGAATTCCGCCGCCTCGGTGAGGGCCTGATCAACCAGGCACTGCGCCGCGCGGGCGCCGACCCCGTGGACGTGATGCTGATCGACGTCGCCGCCAAGCTCGGCATCGAGACAATTGACGACATGCGCGAACAGGCCGGGCGCGGCCGCCTGCCGACCGCCGCCATCGTGCGCGCCGCATTCCCCGGCTATGCCGCCGAACGTACTGACGATGCCGACAAGACGCCCATCGACAACCGCCATGCGCCGCTTTTCGTTGAGGGCAAGGATCTCACACCGGGCGTCACGCTCCACCTCGGCCAGTGCTGCCGCCCGCTGCCGGGTGACCGCATCATCGGCGTGCAGGTGCCGGACAAGGGCCTCGTCGTTCACGTTTCCAGCTGTCCGCGCCTTGCCGAGTATGACGACCGCCCGGAACTCTGGCGCGACCTAAAATGGACCGAGCTCGCCAAGACAGGCGCCGTCGCGATTGGCCGCATACGGATCAACGCCGCAAACCAGAAGGGCGTGCTGGCGAAGCTCTGCTCGGCGGTGGCGGAGTCGAACGGCAACATCGTCGGCATTTCGACTGGCGCGCGCCACAAGGATTTCATTGAACTGATCATGGATGTCGAGGTCGAAGACCTGAAGCGCATGTCGCAGATCCTTGCGGCGCTGCGCTCGCTTGCCGTGGTCGACCGCGCCGTGCGCGACCAGGAGGGGCAGGATGAACAATAACGACGTGCTCGATATCTTCCGCGAGGCCGGCGCTCTGCTGGAGGGGCATTTCATTCTCTCCTCGGGCCGCCGCAGCCCTGTTTTCCTGCAGAAGGCGCTCGTCTTCTCGCGGCCGGACCTGTCGGAAAAGCTCTGCAAGGCGCTCGCCGCCAAAGTCACTGTGGCGTTCGGCAAG
>DNFL01000387.1:0-7502 GCA_003486945.1 Hyphomonas sp.
GGCTGCATCCGGCGCTGCCGGCTCTTCCGCCGCAGGCAAGGCAGATTCAGTGTCAACCATCGGCGGCTCAGCCTGAACCGCCGCATTCAGGCGGGCCGCCGGCGCAGCGCCAATATCCGCCGGGCGTCCTATCAGGACTTCCGCCTCGAGCGCGGCATTGATCTCGCGGTCAAGTTCCAGTTCGCCCGGCACTGCCTCAGAGGCTTGCGGCGCAGCCGTTCCGGCCAGAATACCGGCGCCCTCAGACATCTCTGCCTCCGGCAGCAGCGGCGCCGTGAAGGCTGCCGGGCCGATCAGTTGCGGGGCAGGGGCTTCTTCACCGGTCTCCGCTTCGCGGGCGCGCAGAAGGATGGCTGCAAATTCTTCGCCCTGTTCCTTGCTGGACGCAGCGCGCGCGCCGGTTTCAGGCGCGCCGGAAGCCGGGGTGCTCCGGAAATCAAACTCAAAGGCGATTGCCATCCGGCATCCATCAGCAGCTGTTAACCATACTACAACCAACCGCCGTAAAATATGGGTTAACCCCAGACGCTGTTCTGGAAACTTTTATGTCGGATACGGAATATCGGAGCCCGGAATGTCTGAACTGGCCATATCTTCCATCGTTCCCGGAGCGCAGCGGCCCGATACGCCGGCGCAGCCTGTGCCCGACGAAACGACGCAGCTGCGGCTGCGGTTCGAACAGATGCTCTGGTCAGAGATGCTTAGCCATGCCGGCCTCGAGAAAGCCTTCACGCAAGGCGGAGGGGAGGGCGCCTCGGAATTCTCCCGCTTCATCGTGGAAGCGATTGCCAAGGACCTCGCTGAGAAACACCCACTCGGATTCGGTGACAAGGCGCTGGCAGGCATCGCTCCTCAAGTGCCGCAAGGGGAGATACCGGAATGAGCAGCGCGTTGGATACATCCCTGATAGACAATCTGGTGGCCATCCTCGAGGAAGAGCAGGCGCTTCTCGGCGCCAGCCGCGTTGCGGAAGCAGCTGCCCTGATGCAGCCCAAGCTGGCCGCGCTGCAGGCGCTGGAGCAGGGCCTGCAGCAGACCGGCGCCGCTCAGGCCTCGCCGCGCGTGCGCGAGTCCATCGGATACATCCAGAAACTCGCCGCCGAGAACGCGCGCTTCCTGGAAGCCATCCGCAACGGATTACAAAGTGCGATCGCCCGGATCGAAGGATTGAATTCGTCCGCCTACGTCGGATCTTATGGCCGGGGCGGAACGCAGATGGCTTTTTCGCTCGCAACGGGGGGTTACAATACAAAAGCGTAATCGGCATTAACCGTGCATTTATGCTTCCGCGCTAAGCCGATGTGTAGCAACCACGAATGGTTCAGGGGCTTGCCCCACTGTCAGGATGACACCTTCAGTAAAAATCAGCCGCAACCAAACCGCGGCACGGACCTAACAAGGAACAACCTATGTCCAGTATCCTGACCAACAACAGCGCAATGGTCGCTCTCGAGACCCTGCGCAACGTCAACCGCAATCTCGAAGCCGTCCAGAGCGAAATCTCGACCGGCAAGAAAGTCGCCACTGCAAAAGACAACGCCGGTATCTGGGCTGTTGCTACTGTGATGTCGTCGGACGTTGAAAGCTTCAAGCAGATCTCCGACTCGCTTAGCCTCGGCTCCTCGACCGTCGGCGTTGCACGCGCCGCTTCCGAGAAAATCGTTCAGACGCTGCAGGAAATCAAAAGCCTGATCGTGACCGCTCAGGGCGAGAACGTCGACCGCGAAAAAATCCAGACGGACATCACCGCGAAAATCTCTCTGATCACCGGCTTCGTTGCTGCCGCTCAGTTCAACGGCCTCAACCTGATCGACGGCACCAGCACGGATGACGTGAACGTTCTGTCGTCGCTGAACCGCGCCTCTGATGGCACCGTGACCGCCGGCAACATCACTGTCGAGCGTCAGGACCTTGCCACTGATGGCGGCCTCGGCGATCTGGAAGACATCGACGTCACGACGACGGACGACGCTGAAGACGCTCTGACGTCAATCGAAGATCTGCTGCAGACGGCGATCGACGCAGCTGCTGCCTTCGGTTCGGCCCAGTCCAGCATCAACAGCCAGGCTGAGTTCGTGAAAGTTCTCACTGACTCGCTGAAAACCGGCGTCGGCAGCCTTACGGACGCTGACATGGAAGCCGCTTCTGCGAAACTGCAGGCCCTGCAGGTTCAGCAGCAGCTCGGCGTCCAGGCCCTGTCGATCGCGAACCAGTCGCCGCAGGCTCTGCTGTCGCTGTTCCGCTAATACCAGAATACGGCCCGGGGGCATGACGTCCCCGGGCCTTCTCTCTTAAGTTTGCCAGGAGGCTAAGTTGCAGGCATTGGCTGTCAAAGCATACGGCGAAGTCCAGCAACGCACTGTTGGTGACAAGGAAATAGAATACGCGCTGTTCCGTCAGATCACGGAAGCGCTCGAGGCGGTCTCCGAAACGACGGAGTTCGCGCCGGCGGCCTGGGCTGACGCCATCAGCCGCAACCAGCAACTCTGGACCATCATCGCCGCGGACCTCCTCACGCCCGGCAATGCGCTGCCCGAAGACATGAAGCGCAGCCTTCTCATTCTCTCCGAATTTGTCCGCCGCACGAGCCTCAAGGTTCTCGCGGGCGAAGACGGACTGAAAGATATGATTGAAGTTAACAGGACCATCATGGCGGGGTTGCCCCGTTCGGCCTTTGACCATGTTGCGGAGGAAACCATCTGATGTCGGGACTCGTACTCAAGATTGCGCCGGGTGAGCGTTTCATCGTCAATGGCGCGACGCTCGAAAACGGCGACAAGCCCGCACGCATCCGGATCACGGACACGAATGCGCGTGTCCTGCGCTGCCGCGATGCGATGCGTCCGGAAGAAATCAACACGCCGGTCAAGCGGATCTACTACGCGATCCAGCTCCTGATCACGGGCGATCTCGATGCAGCCGACGCCATGCCCGCCATTGATGCGGAATGCGTTGTGCTGCTCGACATCTTCCGCCCGATCGATGCCGACCTGATCCCGACGCTGCGCTCCATGCTCAGCCGCGGCAATCACTATTCCGCCCTTTGCCACCTGCGCCAGATCCTCGCGATCGAGGAACAGCTGCTCGCCCTGCGCCCGGTGCCTGTCGAAGCAGAAACGAAGGTCGCCTAGGCCGGCGCGATGTACCAGCCGGTCATCCCCGTTTCCGGAATAGGCGGCTGGCGCTTCCTGCAGGCGACCTATGACCGGCAGCTGGCGTCGCACTCGGAGAACCCGCAAGTTCGCGCTGACCGCAATTACCTGATTGGCAAGCTCTCAGAACCGATCACGACCGAAGACTTCCTGAATGACAAACGTCTTCTGCGTATTGCGATGACCGCGTTCGACCTCGGCGGCGAGGAATGGAAGCGCGGCTTCATCTCCAAGGCCCTGACCGAAGCAGCAGATCCCACCAGCACCTGGCTCGCGCGCCTCAACAATTCCAAATACACCGCGTTTGCGAGCATGTTTGCTTCCGCCACCGGCGAGATCAAGCTCTCGGAAGCCAAAGTGCAGGAGCTTGCCGCTGCTTACAATACGGCCGCGTTCGAACTCTCCGTGGGCGAAGTCGACGAATCGATGCGCCTTGCGCTGAATTTCCAGTCCGAGCTGCCGAAACTCATCGGCACAGGCACCAACGAAACGGCGATGCTCTACCGCATCCTTGGAGACGTCCCGGTACGGACGGTTCTGGAAAAGGCGACCGGGCTACCGGAGTCCATGCGCAAGCTTCCGATCGAGAAACAGGCCGAAATGCTGAAGGCAGCCATGCAGCGCACCTTTGGCATCGACAAGGTCTCTGACCTGACTGCGGCGGACAAGATGGACAAGGCAGTCCAGCGCTATCACGCCGTGCAGTCCGTCCAGAGCGCAAACTACGGAACGTCCGGGGCTGCGAACGCACTGGTCCTGCTCGGCGGCTCAGGCTCCGGCCTCGGCCCGCAGGCTAGCCTCAACTTGTTGCTTTCCAACCGCTGATCAGCGTGCCGCCGCGTAAGCGCTCGCGGCCGGCGAAACCGGCGGCGTCCCCAGCAATTCGCGCAACGCCGCAAATCCTGCTTCCGCGCCCTGCGCATTCTTTGTCGCAATGAAATTGTCGAGCGCCGGGAAGAGGTGGATCGCGCGGTCCGTGTCCATGTCGCGTCCGAACTCATAGAGATTGGCGCGCAGCATCGGGGCGACATCCTCATACAGTGCCGTCAGCCGCCGATATTCGCGCAGCAGCGCGTTCTCCTCTGGTGTCGCCGCATGCGGCAGTGCGCGCGACACGCTGCGCAGGATATCGATGGCAGGATAGCGCCCCCGGTCCGCAATCGGCCGCGACAGGATGATATGCCCGTCCAGCATGCCCCGGATCATGTCCGCCACCGGCTCTTCATGGTCAGAGCCTGCGACGAGCACGGAGAAGATCGCCGTGATGTCGCCCTTACCGTCCGTTCCCGGACCAGCGCGTTCCACGAGTTCTGCAATCACGCGCACGGTCGATGGCGGGAAAGCGTTGAGCGCCGGCGTCTCGCCGGTCAGCAGCGCGGTCTCGCGGTGCGCCTCGGCATAGCGCGTGATCGAATCGAACAGGAACAGCACATTGTGCCCCTGATCGCGGAAATGTTCGGCCGCCGCGATGGCGCAATTGGCGGCGCGCTTCTTCGCCCCCGGTGATTCGCTCGAAGTCGCAGCCACCACCACCGCCTTCTTCATCAGCTCCGGCGTCAGCGTCTTGCGTACGAAATCATTCACCTCGCGCCCGCGTTCGCCGATCAGCGCGATCACCACCCGGTCCGCCTCGATGCCATTGGCGAGTGAGCCGAGGAAAGTGGATTTCCCGATGCCCGAGCCGGCAAACAGGCCAAGGCGCTGGCCCTGGCAGACCGGCAGCAGCGTGTCCGACACCATCCAGCCGGTCGACAGCCGGTGACCCAGCAGGCGGCGGGCATGCGCGGGCAGGGCGGCGGCGCTGAGGCGGCGGCTGGATGCATTGAGCGGCGGCGGCGGGTTCTCCTCCCCCTCGATCTCGCCGCGAAAATTGATCACCCGGCCCAGCCAGTGGTCGCCCGGCTCGATCCGGGCCTCCGGTTCGATATCGACCCGATCGCCGATGCGGATTGATTCGCAGGGCGAGAACAACAGGGCCGTCACGGTCTCCCCGGCAATGCTCAGCACTTCCCCGTGGATCGTCTGGTCCGGCTTCCGGATCAGGATTTCGTTGCCCACACCGGCCAGTTCGCTGACCCCGGCAATCTTCAGCATGCCCGGCGAAACATCGGTCACCGTCCCCCAGAGACGGTAGAGGCGGTGGGCCTGAGAGGTGACCTGAGAGGCGGCGGCGCTGCGCAAGTAAACAAAACCCGGTCTGTTGTTAACCTATTCTTCAATTAATCCGAACATTTTCTCAAATGGTTAACCACGGGTGACTCCGTCATGATTTCTGACCTGAATCTTCTGCAGATCTACGGCGCCATGGCCCGGCACGCTGCCGAGGCACAAAGCGTCAGCGCCGGCAATATCGCCCGGGCGAACGAGCCGGGCTTCAAGGCGAGCGAAATTGAGAGTTTCCAGGCGTTCCTCGCCCGCGCCGCGACCAGCGGGTCGCCGGACCCGATGGCAACCTCCTTCAAGGTCAATCTGGCGAACCTGCCTTCGGCGCCCAACGGCAACACGGTCAGCCTCGAGCAGGAGATCTTCAACTCCGCCGAAGCCCTCGGCCAGCACAACCTCGCCCTGACCGTCTATTCGAAATCGATCGACCTCCTGCGCACCGCTCTCGGCAAGCGCCAATAGGGATAAAGGCACATGAACCCGCTCAAAGCCTCCATGATGCAGGCCGTTCTCGGGATGGAGCTCCAGTCCAAACGGATGGGCATCACCTCAGAGAACATCTCCAACGTCGACACGCCCGGATACAAGCGCAAGCTCCTGATGCTCGAGCCGCAGCAAGGCCTCGGCGGCGACTTCATGGCCACGCGCATCCAGCTCGACCAGAAGGAAGGGCTGCAGGAATTCGACCCCGCCCATCCGATGGCCAATGCCGACGGCTATGTCACCATGTCGAACGTCTCGCTGGTAACCGAGCTTGCCGACATGCGCGAGGCCAACCGGTCTTACGAAGCCAACCTCAACTCGTTCCAGCAGGCCCGGTCGATGTACCGCTCGCTGCTGGACATCCTTCGCCGATAGGAGCCCTTGAATGACCAGCCTGGGATTCAATCCGTACACGACGCTCTCGCAAGCCCGCACCACGGCCGCAGATGCTGCCGGCACCGCCGCAAAGCCGGATGCCGGCAAGGCCATTTCCGACGGCATCGGCGATTTCCGCGCCGCCCTCGAACAGGCCGAGCAGACCGCCATCAACACCGCCGTCTCCGGCGCCGACCCGCATGCCATGGTGCAAGCCCTGTCGAACGCCGAACTGATGCTCGATGCTGTCGTCACCATCCGCGACAAGGTCGTCGAGGCCTATCAGGAACTGCTGCGGATGCCGGTCTGAGGCGGAAAGACGGTCCATGTCCGAGAGTGAAGTCTTTGAAGTCCTGCGCGCCCACATCTGGGGCGCCGTTATGATGGGCGTGCCGATCCTCGCAGCCGCGCTGATCGTCGGCTTCGCCATCGGCCTCCTGCAAGCGCTCACCTCGATCCAGGAAATGACGCTGACCTTCATTCCGAAGATCCTGGCGGTCGTCGTCGTGTTCTTCCTGTCGCTCGGATACATGACCAAGATCGTGCTTGATCTCTTCAACAACCAGGTCCTCCCGCTGATTGCGGGATAGGGGACAATATGCCGAAATCGAATACCTTCGGACTGACCAATCCGACGTCCCTGCTGGCGATCGGCTTGATGGTCATCATCCTCGTGATGGTGCTGCCGATGCCCGCCTGGGTGATCGATATTGGCCTGACGATGTCCTTCGCGCTCTCGATCCTGATTTTCACCACGGTGATCTTCGTCCAGAAGCCGCTCGACTTCTCGTCCTTCCCGTCGATCCTGCTGGCCTCGCTAATCCTGCGCCTTGCACTGAACGTCTCGTCCACAAAGCTGATCATCGGGCAGGGGCACACCGGCACCAACGCTGCCGGCGGGGTGATCGAAGGTTTCGCCATGTTCGTCATGGGCAACAACCTGTTCGTCGGCCTCGTCGTGTTCGGTGTGCTGGTGATCGTGAACTTCATGGTCATCACCAAGGGTGCAGGCCGCATGGCCGAAGTCGGCGCCCGCTTCGCCCTCGACGCGATGCCCGGCAAGCAGCTCGCCATCGACTCCGACCTCGCCGTCGGCGCGATCACGCACGAAGAAGCCAAGATCCGCCGCCAGCGCGAACAGGAAGAAGCCGCCTTCCTCGGCTCGCTCGACGGTGCCTCGAAATTCGTCAAGGGCGATGCGATTGCCGGCCTGATGATCACGGCGCTGAACCTGCTCGCGGGCATCGGCTTCGGCGTTGTCGCACACCAGCTGAGCTTCGTCGAAGCGCTCAGCAACTACTCGATCCTGACCGTCGGCGACGGCCTCGT
>DNFL01000387.1:7736-8207 GCA_003486945.1 Hyphomonas sp.
CCTGACCGTCGGCGACGGCCTCGTCTCGCAGATCCCGGCCGTCATCGTCTCGGTCGCCGCCGCGCTCCTCCTGTCCAAAGGCCGCGAAGAAGGCGCCATCGACCGCGCCCTCGGCAACCAGCTCGCCGGCAATGCCACGCCGATGATGATCGTCGCCGGCATCCTCGCTGTCTTCGCCGCACTGCCCGGCCTGCCTTTCATCCCGTTCTTCGTCGCCGCCATAGGCTTTGCCACCGCTGGCTGGCTGATCCGAAGGGAAGAGAAGCGCCAGAAAGATGCCATCCCCGCCGAAGACGCCGCAGCCGCACCGAAGCCGGCGAAGATCGGCGATTCCATCTATTCGGACGAGATCCATCTCGAAGTTGCCCCCGATCTCGTCTCCATGGTCCTCGTCGGCGAGAACGGCTTCGAAAGCCGTATCGACAAGATCCGCCGCTACATCGCCGAGGAATACGGCTTCGTCCTCCCGCC
>DNFL01000185.1 GCA_003486945.1 Hyphomonas sp.
GACCCCCGCCCCGGTTGACGCAGCGGCAGCTTGCCCGACCCCCGAAGTCGTGGCCGAGGCAGCTGCCCCCCTGGCCGCCCCGGGCCAGACCTATGTTCCGCTCAAGGAAGTGCTGATCACGGTCGGCCGGGCCCCTGCCAACCGGTATCTCAAGATGAACCTCTCGGTTGTCACCGACGCCGCCGGCGCGCAGGCCGTCAAGGACGCCGAGCCGATGCTGATCGACGCCTTCAACACCTACCTGCGCGCGTTGGAGCTTGAGGATTTCGAGAATCCCGCCTTTTATTCGAACATGCGTGAACAACTGGCGCGCCGTTCGGAACTGGTGCTTGGCAACTCGGTCTCGAAGGGCGTGCTGGTCACCGAATTTCTCCTCAGATAGGCCCTGCCCATGCCCTTCAGCATCGAGCCAACGGACATCGCCATCTTCCTGGTCTCCTCGGCGGCCTGCATCTACTGTTTCGTACTCAGCAAACGCCTGAAGGCGCTGCAGAACACGCGTGACGGTCTCGGCGCCACGATCACCGCCCTGTCGAACTCCATCTCCCAGATGTCCGCCACCACGCAGGACACCCGCGTGCGCGTCGAATCCATGGCCACCCGCCTCGCCCATCTGATTTCCGAAGCGGAAAAGACCTGCAAGAAGCTGGAAGAGACCATCGCCTCGGTCGATACCGCCAAGGCGGCCGCCACCGACGAAGTGCAGACCGCGCAGATGGACCTCTATGTCATGATGCGCACCGTGCTGGACCAGTCGAAGGAGCGTATCGCAGAGATGACAAATCTCATGCGCCAGATGCGCACCCTGTCAGACGACGCCGCCACCAGCACGCTCGCGACCACCGGCGCCCCTGCCCGCTCGCGCACCGTCTGACGCCGCGACCTTTGCCCTAAGAATTCGTGAACGCGCGAAACCTTTTGGTAACCAACCCGATTGAAATTGCGCTCAGAACCGGACTTCTGATCGAAGAATGCGAACAGTGCCATGGCCATCGGCAAGCCCACCACCTCCCACGTCCTCCTGACGCTCGGCGTCCTCTTCACCATCGGGGGCGCCACGCGCTTCCTGCCGAACGATCTCGCCTTCGCCGAGAACAAGGCCGCACCGGCAACCGACGCGGCCGCTGAAAAGTCCACACCAAAGCCGGCTGAGGCCAGCGCCGCCGGCCCGCAGGAAGTCTGCTTCACCACCGAGTCCGCCGCCCTCGTCGCCGAAGATCAGTGGTTGTTCGAATCCCAGAAGGAAGAGCTGAAACAGGAACAGCTCGCGCTGAAGGCCTGGGAGAAGGAACTCGAAGCCCAGACGGCCGAGCTTGAATCGCTGCAGGCAACGCTCGAATCTCGCTGGAAGGAAATTCAGACCGCGTCCGACAATGACATCCGCCACCTCGCCCAGATGTATTCGGTGATGAAGCCCGACCAGGCCGCAACCATCTTCAACCAGATGGACCCTGCCTTCGCTGCCGGTTTCCTGCGCCTCATGAATTCCGAACAGGCTGGCTTGATCCTTGCCAACATGGATTCGAAAAAGGCCTATGTTGTCAGCGTCAAACTCGCCAGCATGAACGCTGACGTGCGCAACGCCCCGAACAACGGCTGACAAGCTGCGCTTTTCGCTGCGATATCTGCCCCTGCGTCGCGCCTTTCTGAGGCGCGCCATCTGCGTTAGTTTCTGCGCCTGATCCGGAGGCGGAACATGGACGCACCCAAGACCTATCTCGGCTGGAAGGTGGACTACACCCAGCCCAGCGGCGCGCCCGCCTTTGCCGCGCCGGACTCGGTGTCATGGCAGGTGTTCAAGAACCCCGTCGCCCTCGCCATCGGCGGCATCTGCGCCGTGCTCTTGGAGTTTGCCGATGCCCGCATCCGCTCCGGCGTCTGGGATCATTCGGTCTTCAAGACCGACCCCATCGGCCGCTCGAAGCGCACAGGCACCGCCGCCATGGTCGGCGTCTACGGCCCGCAGCAGGCAGCCCGCCGCGTCATCCAGGGCGTCACCAACATGCACGCGGGTGTCAGCGGCCAAACGCCGAAAGGTGAGGCCTACCGCGCGCTCGAACCCGAACTGCTCGACTGGGTCAGCGCCACTGCCGGCTACGGCTTCCTTGTCGCCTATGACACATTCGTCCGTCCCCTGAGCGACGGCGACAAGCTGCGCTTCTTTGCCGAAGGCGAAACAGTCGCCGGCCTCTACGGCGTGCAGGAAAAGCTCCGCTCGCTCGAGCATTTCGACGAGATGATGCGCCGTCTCCTGCCCCGGTTCGAGCCGCATCCCATCAACACCGAATTCCTGGACATCATGAAATCCGGCCGGGCCGCGCCCGGCGTACCGAAGGGCCTGCAATCCTCGCTCGTCAACGCCGCCGTCAGCATCCTGCCGCCGGAAGTGCGCGAACGCCTCGGCCTCGGCGCGGACTATGATCTCACCCCCGCCGGTCGCTTCGCGGTCCGCAGCATGGCGCGCATCGCCGAAACCGTGCCTGATACATCCGGCCCGCCCGCGCAGGCCTGCGAACGCCTCGGCCTGCCGCGCAGCTTCCTCTGGAAAAGCGAGGCCGAGCGCGCCCGCATCCTCGCCGCCGCATCCCGGCCCAACACCCAACAGGAAGCCTCGGCATGAACCTCTCCTTCACCCGCGAAGAGGAATCTTTCCGCGACCAGGTTCGCGCCTTCCTCGCCGATAAGCTAACCGCTGACCTGCGCGCCTACGCAAAGCGCATGACCAGCGTTTACGCGGCCAAACCCATCGCGATGGAGTGGCAGCGGATCCTCGTCGCGCAGGGCTGGGCATGCCCGTCCTGGCCCGTCGAATACGGCGGCACCGGCTGGAGCACGGCGCAGCGTTACATCTTCGACGTTGAAATGGCCCGCGCCGGCGCTCCTCCGCTGTCGCCCATGGGCATTGGCATGTGCGGCCCGGCCCTCATCGGCCACGGCTCGAAAGCGCAGAAGGATTACTACCTCCCCCGCATCCTGTCGGGCGAGGATTTCTGGTGCCAGGGCTATTCCGAACCGCATGCAGGTTCAGACCTCGCCGCCCTTACCATGTCCGCTGTGGACGACGGTGACCATTTCATCTGCAACGGCTCCAAGATCTGGACGACCCACGCGCACGAGGCGAACATGATGTTCTGCCTTGTACGGACGGATGCAACCGGCAAGCCGCAACAGGGCATCACCTTCCTCCTTATCGACATGACCGCCCCCGGCGTGCGCGTCGACCCGATCCTGATGCTGTCGGGCGAGCATATCCAGAACGCGGTCTTCTTCACCGATGTGCGCGTGCCCAAGGCGAATGTCGTCGGCAAAGTCAATGAAGGCTGGACGGTCGCGAAATACCTGCTGGAGTTCGAACGTGGCGGTTCCGCCTATGGACCGCGCCTGCTCTCGCGGGTACGCAGCCTTCGTCAGATCGCAACCGAGGAAGGCCTGCTGGAAGCAGACTTCGCCCGCAAGCTCGCGCAGGCCGAGGCCGAGGCGCAGGCCCTTGAGGCCGCCGAACTCCAGCTCATGTCGGAAATCTCCGGGGGCGGAACACCCGGCATCAAGGCCTCGATGATGAAAATCCGCGGCACGGAACTCAGCCAGCACCTCACAGAACTCGCGCTCGAACTCGCCGGCGTCTATGCCGCGCCCTTCCAGCCGCACCACACCTCGCCCGGCGGCCCCGTACCCGGTTTCGAAGGCCTGAACACACCGCGCGTTGGCCCCGAAAGCGCTGTCACGGTCACGCCGAAATATCTCAACGACCGCGCAGGATCGATCTATGCCGGCTCAAACGAAATCCAGCGCGGCATTCTCTCGAAAGGCCAATTGGGGCTCTAGAATCCGCCGCCCGTCTTGAACCCGCCGCCGCCGCGCCGGCCACCACCGCCGCTGCGTCCTCCCCCTTTCGGGAAAGACCGGCTGCCGGAAGAAGACCGCGACGAGCGCTTCGGCGGTCCCGGAAAGATCGGCCCGCTGCCATATCCACCGCCGCGCTTAGTTGTTTCCTCGAAAACCTCTTCGAGAATTTCTCCCAGCACGCCGCCAATCACACCGCCCATGATATCCGGCAAGCCAATCGTCTCCTGCCGCCGGCGGCCGCCGAAATCCGGATGCGCCTGCGGTTCGCTGCGCCGAACTGCCCGGCTCAACTTGCGCAGCGCGTCGCGTATATCCGTCTGCCCGCGCGCAAGTCCCGACAGCAAGTCGTCAAACGCCGCGCGCGAAATGAGCGCATACGGACTATCATAGCGCGCTTCCTTGAACTGCCGGCGCAGGCCTTCCATCACGGCGAGATCATCGCGCAGCACTTTCGGCCGCCGCATCCGGTCGGATGCCTCCAATTCCAACGCCATCTCTTCCGCGCGCAGGCGCACGAGCGTATCGACGAGCCGGTCATCCTCCATCTCTACGGTCTCCGCCGCGAGGATGCGCAGGTCCGGAAAGCTCGCCTTGCGCAGCTCTGCAATGAGCAACGCGCGCGCTTCAACTGCCGGTCCTGTCTCCTCGTTCTGCGCTGCCTCATGCCGCTGCGCCGTCTCGCGGTGGCGCTCCTCCGCCTCCGCAATCGCGCCGTCGCAAGCCGCCACCTCTGCCTTGATCGCGTCCGCCGCAGACTTCAGTGCATCAACTCCAGCCGTCGCCATCGCGCGTTCTTCCGCAGCCACCAGCGCCGCCTCAGCCTTGTCTTCAAGACCCGCAACATAGGCCGCATGTTCCGCGATCCGGTCCGGCAGTTCCGTCAGCCGCTGATAGTTCAGAAACGCCTGATCATACCGGCAGAGCTTCGCCACCCAGCCATCAAGGAAACGCGTGATCGTTGGCGCCTTATACTCCGGCGAGCGGAATTTCCGCTTCCACAGATAGCTGAACAGCGGATCCCGCTCATAGGGCGCGCCTTTTTCCTCGCGGTCCGTGTGCGCCAGGATCAGCTTCTGATGCGCCCGCTGCGTCACAGCCCGCGCTTCCTCAGCCGCCTCCACCAGCGCCGTATAGGCCTCGCTCTGCTTCAGCGCCGCCTCGGTCTCCGCAACCTTCGTTTCATACGCCGCAACGGCGGCATCATACTGCGCCGCAAGTTCCGTACGCTGATGTTCCAGATTTTCGACGGCTTCCGCTGCTGCCTCCAGCGCCGCGCGCTCGCCTGCAACAAATTCTGCATGGCGCGCTGCCAGCCCGCGCGCCGTCTCACCGGCCCGTCCAAACTCCGCCTTGCCGGAGGCCTGCAGCACATCCAGCCGGATCGCCGCCAGCGCCCGGTAGGCTTCTGCCTGCTCGCCCTGAATGATGGTGCGCCGCGCCTCGACGCCGTCCGCCGCAGACAGCGCCGCTGCCAGCGATGTGCGAATGCGCCCCACATGCGTGTCGAGTTCCGCAAGTGCGTCGCGCCCGTTGATCCAGCTCGTCATGCCGTCACCATTCGAGGATCGCTCCGCCCGGTGTATCGACCGTGTACTGAGGGGCGAGATACCCTGACCGCTTCTGCCCGATCACGGCCTCCTGGATGATCTGGTCGTCGCCCTTGTCAGCCGCCACGCGGTTGAACACATCCTCGCTTACCCGCTGGCCCCAGCGCGTCACGCGCGCCGAACGCCGGTCTTCTTCGCTGCTCACGGGCACCGTCACCAGACGGCCTGCCGGGTCAACCGCTTCAACGATCAGATAGAAATTGCGCGCGCCCGGCACATCATCCGGAATCCGAAACACACCGGAGCGCGCCTCGCCCGGCCCATACACCACGCGCACCTCATAAATCGCCGCCAGATCACCCTGCAGTTCCGCAAGGCTGTCCCGCGCACCCCGCGCCGCGTTCACATCACCCGCCGACACCGCGCGATGACCGTCCGCAAGCAGAGCGTCGGCTTTCAGCGTCGCCCCCTCCTCCAGCGCCAGCGCCAATACTTCGCCATGCAGCCGCGTCAGCTCGGCCGGCAATGTCTCGGAAAGCTCGACCTGCGCAGCTGCCGCGCGCGCCTTCTCCGGCTGCACCACGCCCACCTGCCAGGCGCCGAACAATGCCGCCAGCGACACAACACCAAACGTCACCGGCGCCATCCACCGGCTGCGCGTGATGTAAATCTTCGCAAGGCTCACCCCCAGCGACGGCTTTGGCGGCACATAAAGAAACCGCTTCTCCTCCAGCGCCTGCACGCCTTCCTTCAGGATACGGTCGGGCACATCGATGCCCTGCGCGGCATAGATTTCCTTCAGCCGCGCCAGCAGCGCCGCCTCGCGCGCCCCGGCATCCATCTCTGTCAGGACAAGCTGTTCGCGGTGGCGCAGCGTGTCGACGACATCCATCGCAAGGAGGACATCGTCGAGCTTGCTCGTATCACGGACAGCCGGGACGGCGGTATCGCTCACGGCTTCGGCAGCAGCGCGAGGGCCGCGCCCTCCTCAACCAGTTTCGTCAGGCGGCGCTTGCCGTCTTCCACCGCCTCGCGGATCTCCTTCGAGTTCTCGGTGGCGAGCTTACGCATCTCGGCGATGATCGTCTGTGTACGTTCCTGATAGTTGACAACCGAATCGACCAGCATCTTCACAGACGCCGCCGAAACCGTCGGCCCATAGCCTGCCTTCACAGCCGCCTCCTGCACCTTGCCGCCAATATCGGCCAGCACTTCCAGGCTCTGATCCACGCCCTTCTTCATCGCTTCCAGCGTCTGCGTGGATTCGTGCAGGCCGTGCATGCCGGTAAAGCTCGCGGTCAGCGCCGTCAGCACTACCTCGTTCGTCGAGAAGAAGCTCACGGACTGGGCATACACCCGGTCCTTCGCCGTCGTCGTCTGCACCAGCCGCGCCATCACGACTTCGGATGTATTGTACCCGATGGTGATATTGTCGGAGAGATCCTTGGCGATCTGGTAGCGCTTCTCTTCGTTCTGCAACTGGCGCAGCTGTTCGTCTCGCGCCAGTTCCAGCCGCGCGCGCTCCGCCGGCTCATCGCCGGTATAGGCCGCGACAGCCGCAACCGCCTCGCCTACCCGCGCCTTTGCCGCATCGAGTTCGCCGGTCGCCGCTTTCAGCACTTCCAGCGCCAGCACTTCGGATTGTTTCATCGCCCCGCGGAAATCTAGATAGGCCTCTAGGATCTTCCGCTCCCGGTCGATCTGGTTCGCGGTCTCGTCCTGCACTTCCAGATAGAGATCCTTGATCTTGCCGAACCGGCTCGCGATATCGCCGCGCGTCATCTTCATCCAGACATTGCCGACCCGCTCCATGGTCGAGATCTTGCCGTCGGCGTACTGATCGACCAGAGACTTGGCGTCATCCCGGATGGTGTTGAACGCCTTGGTGATGCCCTCAAAGCGCTCGCCGACCGTGATGCCGGAAATCTGCTCGCGCACCACATCATTGAACAGGCTTGCCTGATCCAGCGTGCGCGCAATCGCCGCCACCTTCTCCGGCTCGAGATCGGAAATCTGTTCCAGCAGCGCCACAATCGGCGCCGCGCCGCTCTTGCCGCCCGGCACCAGGCCAAGCTGCTTCAGCCCGCCCATCGCCTTGTCGAGATATTGAAGCGCCGTCGGGCTCGTCGTCGTGGCCATCGCAAATTTCTCCCTCGCCGCCCGCCGGTTCGGCGGGCGTTGCGTAATACGTAGCAACGGCGCGCCGCCACACAAGGGAGATTTTATCGAAAAACGACGAATATTTTCCGGGCAGATTCCACCCTGTCAGTCTTCCGGCTCAGCCGTTGGCCTCAGGTGCGGCGGCAGCTTCTTGATGTAAGCCGCGCGCGCAAGCGCCTCCAGCGGCTCTGTCTGCGCCCGGAACATGGCGAACGCCTCGTTCATCCGCGCGCAGGACTGGAAGCCCGGCGATGGCAAGGCGCGCTGCAGGTGTTCGCGCAAGGCTTCCACCGCATCCTCGTCCAGCCAGGCCGGCGGGCTTTCCGGATCGATGGCCGAAACGAAGCCGACCAGCTGCAGGGCATGCTCCTGCTCCTCGCCCGCGGTGCAATCGCTCATCAGCGCGTGCAGCGGCGTCTCCCCGGCATCCGGTGGGAACATCAGCACAGTCACCCGGTAGATCGCCGATGCCGGCCGGCCGCCCTGAATGAACCCGGCCGTTGCAAAGGCTTCTTCCCTGCCTGGCGCCGAAGCCTGCACCAGTGTTGAATCCCGGAACACACCGCCCAACGGCACGGCGACAATCGTCCGCTTCTCCGTCAGCCCCGGCAGCGCAAAACGCCCGTCCGCAGCCGTCACGGTCGCCGCAATTGCATCAACGCCCGCGAACCGCACCGCGGCGCCTTCCACCGGCGCGCCCGTTGCCACATCGATCACGACCCCGCCCGTCTCCGGCGCCACCACAAACTCGCGCCGCGTCACACAGGCCGACAGGCAGAGGCAGGCGGCGCCGATCAAGAAAGTATTCAAGGCAAGGCGCGACATCAGGAGGCTCCGTTCCGGTTTTCGGAACGCTATCGGCTGCGAGCCTCAGATCAAGAAAAAGCTGGAAATGGTGGGCGGTACAAGGTTCG